>JAYSQG010000507.1:0-10030 GCA_043721685.1 Saprospiraceae bacterium
ATGAAGTACAAGGACAATTTGGTTCTGCTATTGGAAGATTGCTTAGTATTTCTGAACAATATCCAAATCTTAAAGGAAATCAAGCCTTTAGAGACTTTAGTGTAGCATATTCAGGCATGGAAGGTAGAATTAAAGTAGCGCGTGACGAATTTAACAAGTCTGTTAAAGAATTTAATGTTGATGTAAAAACCTTTCCAAGTAATATTTTCGCTGGAATGTTTGGTTTTGCTGTAAAAGGTTATTTTGAATCAGATAAAGGAGCTGAAAAAGCACCTACAGTTGATTTTGGCACTAAACCGCAACAATAAATAATTTTCATTCGGTCATTGGTCATTCATCAGAAAATGACGAATGACCGAATGACCAATGACTATCCTATGTTTTGGACAAAGAAGAAAAAATTCTTCAATAATGAAGAAGAAGGGCGCATTATGGCGGCAATTCGGACGGCTGAAACAGCCAGTTCGGGTGAAATACGTGTATATGTAGAGTCTGAATGTGCTGATAACGTCGAAAAGCGGTCAGTTGAGATTTTTAAGAAATTAAAGATGTTTAAGACGCAAGAGCGCAACGGCGTGTTGATTTATTTAGCCATGGAAAGCAGAAAATTCGCCATTTTCGGCGATGAAGGCATCCATAAAAAAATGGGTTTTAGCTATTGGACGGCAGAAGCAGCGACATTAAAGACTTTTTTGACACAGGAACGCATTGTTGACGGTGTTTGTAAAGTTGCTTTGGATATTGGCGAAGCCTTAAGAACCCATTTTCCCTATCAATCAGATGATAAAAATGAATTGCCCGATAAACCCGTTTATGGGGAATGATGAATTATGAAATATGAATGATGAAAATATTTGCATCAAAAAAACCAGTTAAAATCCGTGATTAATAAATATATCCTTTCTTTTTTACTTCTTTTTACCCTTTCCGTTGGTTCTATACTGAGGGGTCAACCACCGATACCGCCACGACCTTCGCCGCCGAAATTGGTCAATGACTTCGCTAATTTGATGTCTGTTGATGAGCAAATGCGTCTTGAAAAGGATTTAGTTGCCTACAATGACTCGACTTCTACGCAAGTAGCTATTGTTACCTTAGCTGATTTAGGCGATTATGACATTTTCGATTGGGCTGTTGAAATTGGTAAAAAATGGGGTGTTGGTACGGCTCAAAAGAATAATGGGGTAGTCATAATTGTTGGATTGGCTCCTAAACGCAAGGTATTTATTGCGACAGGTGGCGGCGTTCAAGGTTTTTTGCCCGATATTATTTGTAAACGCATTATTGAGCAAAAAATAGTACCGAATTTCAAGGAAAAACGATTTTATGATGGCTTTAATGAAGCCTTTCAAGTCATTCGCGGTGCTGCAAATGGAGAATTTGTCAATGAAGGGAAGGGTGATAATGCAGATAGCGATGTTGGTTTTTGGGTTTTTATCATCATTTTGATTATTATCATCATCATCATTTCGATTATAAGAAGACGTGGACAGTTTGCACAATATAACTCTGGTCGTCGGACTTTTGGCAATACTGGCGGTGGTTGGATATTTTGGGGCGGTGGTTTTGGCGGCGGCGGCGGCGGCGGTTCTGATTCAGGCGGTGGCTTTGGCGGCTTCGGTGGTGGAGATTTTGACGGCGGCGGTGCAGGAGGTGATTGGTAAGTGAAAAGTGGTAAGTGAAAAGTTAATGATTTGAGTTTGCCCTTTTCGGCAAACCATTTATAAACGAGTATCAAAAAAAATTATGATTGATAAATGACCTTTTTTATACGTCAACCAACGCAAAAAAGGACAACGATACTTTTTTTTGAACGATTCTCTTAACTTTGCGTTTTATTTTCGCATAAGAGATTCAATCATAAAAATCATACGAAAAAACGAAGTTATGTCCTACAACCAACCCAAAAGTGTCAACTTCCAAGACCGACACATTGGACCCAATCAATCTGAACTCAACGAAATGCTTGCCACTATTGGCGTTGATAGTCTTGAAACGTTGATAGATCAAACTATTCCAACCAATATTCGTTTATCTAAACCTTTGAACTTGCCGTTTGCTTTGTCTGAACACAGATATTTGCAACACATAAAAAGTATAGGCAAGATGAATAAGACTTTTCGAAGTTTTATTGGCATGGGTTATCATGGTACTGTGACCCCCTCAGTAATCCTGCGAAATGTGTTTCAAAATCCGGGTTGGTACACACAATATACGCCCTATCAAGCCGAAATAGCACAAGGTCGCCTTGAAGCTATCTTGAATTTCCAAACCATGGTCTCCGATTTGACGGCTTTGCCGATTGCCAATGCTTCGCTTTTGGACGAAGGGACGGCAGCAGCAGAAGCTATGACCATGTTTTTTGCTGAGAAAAATAAAAAAGTTAAGAACCCTACCGATGTCGCCAATGTCTTTTTGGTTGACGAAAATGTCTTACCTGCTACGATTGATGTCTTGTTAACAAGAGCGACACCCCTCAATATAGAGGTGAAAGTAGGCAATTGGCAGACGTTTGATATGTCTCAAAAGGCTTTTGGCGCATTGTTGCAATATCCAAATATCAAGGGAGAAGTAGAAGATTATCGTGCTTTTGCCTTGAAATGTCAAGAAGAAAAGGTGTTTTTGACAGTTGCTGCCGACTTGATGTCATTGGCTTTGTTGACTCCTCCAGGCGAATGGGGAGCAGATTGTGTGGTTGGCAATTCTCAACGTTTTGGCGTACCGATGGGTTTCGGTGGTCCTCATGCAGCGTTTTTTGCGACAAAAGATGAGTTCAAACGCCAAATTCCGGGACGTATAATAGGTGTCTCTATTGACGCTCATGGCAAACCTGCTTTGCGGATGGCTTTACAAACGCGTGAGCAACATATTCGTCGTGAAAAAGCGACCTCTAATATATGTACAGCGCAGGCATTATTAGCTATTATGGCTTCGATGTATGGCGTTTATCATGGACCAAAAGGACTGAAAGCGATTGCAGAAGAGATACATTATAAGGCAGTTTGGCTCGAAAAATCATTGTCAAATTTAGGTTTTAACAACCTAAATACTCATTTTTTTGATACAGTAAGAATTGAGATAAAAGACCCCGAATTACTGAGGGGTATCAAAGCACAAGCAGAAAAAGAAGGTTATAACTTTTGGTATGATGCAAACAGCATACAAATTACGCTTGATGAGACCGTGACGAATGACGATATGGCGTATTTGCAGATGATTTTCATGCCATTTACAAACAAAAAGACGAAGTTCATTTTAGATGATTTGGAAAGTCACTTACCACCTCATCTCATCCGTACAAGCCCGTATCTGACGCATCCTGTTTTCAATACAAATCATACTGAATCTCAAATGATGCGTTATGTCAAGAGGTTGGAAAACAAGGATTTGTCGTTGACTCATTCCATGATTTCGCTTGGTAGTTGCACCATGAAACTCAATGCTGCTTCAGAGTTGATACCTGTTAGTTGGGAGGAGTTTGCGAATATTCACCCTTTTGCACCTGTAAATCAGACAAAAGGCTATCAAAAAATGATAAAAGACCTTTCTACTTGGTTGTGTGAAATTACAGGTTTTGATGCCTGTTCGCTCCAACCAAACTCTGGTGCGCAAGGCGAGTATGCGGGTTTGTTGACGATAAAAGCTTATCATGATGCAAGAGGCGATGAACATAGAAAAGTTGCTTTGATACCTTCATCGGCGCATGGTACAAATCCTGCTTCGGCAGTTATGGTGGGTATGGAAGTCGTTGTGGTCGCTTGCGACGAGCGGGGAAATGTGGATATGACGGATTTGAAAAAGAAAGTTGAAACGCACAAAGACCGCCTCGCTTGCTTGATGATAACTTACCCGTCAACTCATGGCGTTTTTGAAACCTCGATTAAAGAAATTTGTTCAATTATCCATAAAAACGGTGGTAAAGTCTATATGGATGGTGCAAATATGAATGCACAAGTTGGTTTGACAAGCCCTGGATTTATTGGTGCGGATGTTTGTCATTTGAATTTGCATAAAACTTTTGCGATTCCACATGGTGGTGGCGGACCTGGCATGGGACCTATTTGTTGTAATAAATCGCTTGCACCTTACTTACCAGGACATGTATTTGTGAAAACAGGCGGTAAAAAAGCAACTCATGCTGTATCGAGCGCGCCTTTTGGCTCTGCAAGTATTTTGTTGATTTCGTATGGCTACATTCACATGTTGGGTACTGAGGGGGTGACAGATGCGACACGTTATGCGATTTTGAATGCGAACTACATGAAAGCGCGTTTGGAAAAAGAGTTTCCAATACTTTATACAGGTGAAAATGGACGTTGTGCGCACGAAATGATAGTGGATTTGAGACCTTTCAAAGCGATTTGTTCGGCAGAAGATGTGGCGAAACGTTTGATAGACTATGGTTTTCATGCACCCACATTGAGTTTTCCAGTGGCGGGAACAATTATGATTGAACCAACTGAAAGTGAATCGAAAGATGAACTTGACCGTTTTTGTGATGCGCTTTTAGCCATAAAAGAGGAAATGGACGAAATTGCCAGAGGCGAATATCCTGCCGATGATAATGTGTTGGCTAATGCACCGCATACCAACGAAAGCGTTGTCGCTGATGACTGGTCACACGCCTATAGCCGTGAAAAAGCGGCATATCCTTTGCCTTATTTGCGTCATGGTTACAAGTTTTGGGCAACCGTGGGTCGTGTCAATAGCGCAGCAGGTGATAGAAATTTGATTTGCGTTTGTCCTCCGATTGAGGACTACATGGTTGAAACTGTATGAAAATAAGACGACCTTATGAAGTGTTTTCATCTTGTAAGGTCGTTTTTATAAAAAAATAAGCCTCGAACTCTGTCCGAGGCTCAACCCAAATTATGCAAATTTAACCTAAACCAAAAGAGGTGGAACGGGCTTATGATTAAAGCGGTTTTTAAATTATAGAAAAACCACGATAATGAGCGGCGCATTCTTCTTAAAATGGTATGAAAGATACTTTGTCGATTTTCGACAAAACTTTCAAAAGGGATTGTAGGCAAATGTTTTAAAGTTGCAAATTTATATAATGTTCTGCGATATTTTTGAAAATTCAAAAAAATAAAAAATACAGAGGATTTATTACCAGTCATATATATAAATATTAAAAAATTTTGTTTTTAACGATCGGGGTTTTGAAACATATCAAATTTCTGTCTTAACTTGCACCGATATTTAAACATAAGACTCCAACTAATTGAGAATGAACCCTTTTCGTAAATCATTTAATTCTGTTTTTATATGAAACCCACATTATTGATTCTTGCTGCTGGTATCGGAAGCCGTTATGGTGGACTAAAACAAGCCGATTCAGTAGGACCTTCAGGCGAGGCAATCATAGAATATTCTATTTATGATGCTATTCGTGCAGGATTTGGTAAGGTCGTTATAGTAATTAGAAAAAGTATTGAGCATGACTTCAAAGAGAAATTTGGCGGTAAATTCGATGACTTAATTAAAGTCGAATACGCTTTTCAGGAATTGGATACGCCTATTGAGGGCATTGATTTTTTTCCAGAAAGAAAGAAGCCTTGGGGCACTGGTCATGCGATGTTAGTAGCAAAAGATAAAATCAAAGAGCCATTTCTTGTTATCAATGCGGACGATTTTTATGGTTTTACAGCTTTTCAAAAAATGGCTGAATTTCTAAGTCAACGTTGTTCTCCTCGTCATATGGGTATGGTTGGTTATTGGCTAAAAAATACACTTTCTGAAAATGGTTCAGTGAGTCGTGGCGTATGTGAGACTGATGAAAAAAGTCTATTAACTGAGGTTAATGAACGAACTAAGATTATTCGTGAAGCTGATAAGAATATTTACTATTTTGAAGGTGACAAAAAGACTTATTTAGCTGATGACTCAGTTGTTTCGATGAATTTTTGGGGCTATCACCCCGCAGTATTTGAAGAAACAAGGAAGATGTTCGTACAATTTGTAAAAGACAATCAAAATAATCCGACGGCTGAATTTTATATCCCTACAATAGCCAATACGCTTATTGAAAATGGTAAAGTTGACTTTACAGTGATGACGACACGCGACCAATGGTATGGCGTTACTTATCAAGAAGACAAACAAACCGTTCAAAATGCATTTTGGGCTTTGACAACGATTGGGGCATACCCTTCAAGTCTTTGGGGCAAAATAGCTGAACCAATGTAATATCGTTTTGAATATTGATGAAAAAAAGCAGTTATCTGATAACCTCAGTTAGCTGCTTTTTTTTATATTTGAGTCAAAAAAAGCTTCATAGTTTCACCAAATACCCCCCCCCTCAGTATGGAACGTCTTTTTCGGCTCAAATATTTATATACACTATTGATTTTCAATGGTTTATGCTATTGTTTAAACGCTCAAATTGGCTATCAAATTGTAGGTGGTGCACAGAGCTTGAGCATGGGTGGTGCAAGTGTCAGCTTTCAAGATGCTCAGGCGATTTTTCACAATCCAGCAGGACTCGTGGGTGAAACAAAGTCAAGTGCTTTGTTGACATCTGAAATAAAGTTTGGAGTCAAAGACTTAAAACCCATCGGTGCGGCTTTTATCTTACCAACTTCATCAGGTGTGTTGGGTTTTAGTTTTCAAAATTATTCATTTGAATCTTATCGTGAAAGCAAAATGGGCGTCGCTTATGCGCGTCGTTTATCCTCAAAATTTAATATCGGTGTTCAACTTGATTACTTGCGTTTGAAAATTAATGAGTATGGTTCGACCAATTTATTGACTTTTGAAATAGGGTGTAATACGCTGATATTCAAATATTTAGTATTGTCTGCTTACGTTTTTAATCCTGTTTCAGTTCGCTTAAATGAAGTGGAAAGGACCCCCTCAGTATTTAGGTTGGGTTTGGGTTATACCTTAAATCCAAAAGTTCTAATCTGCCTTGAAACCGAAAAAGATATTAATTTTCCTGCCTCATTTAAATTTGGTTTAGCTTACAAAGCAGTCGAATCGTTGACATTACGTTGTGGGTTTCGGACATCGCCTTCGATTTTTAGTTTCGGTTTTGGCTACTCGATCAATCCCCATTTTACAGCCGATGTTGCCTTGACGAATCACCCTTATTTAGGTATGACTCCAGCGTTGAGTTTAGGTTATTCTTTTAAATAATGGTGGCTGTCTCAAAAGGTTTTTAATTTTTTTTTGTGCCGAATATTATTCTTTTTGAAGGCGTTTATGTTAGGGAAACTTTTAAAGTTTCCCTAACATTGTGCCCAAAACCATAGAATATTTTGCGTTGAAAATTTCGATTTGCCTTTTGAGACAGCCTCATCTAAAATAACAAAACGGTAGCACGCAGTAAAGCGGCTACCGTTTATTATTTCCAAAGGGTTTTTAATACCTTTTGTAGAAGTTTTATTGAGCTTTCAAGTCAGCTGGAATTACAGGTTGAACAGACTTACAAATGTCTTTTCCAGCTTTGTCACGTATATACAATTCGACACGTCTGTTATAGTGTCTTCCATTATCATCATCTGTATTTTTAGCGACTGGAGCACTTTTGCCTTCTATGGCAGTTGATAGACGATTGACAGCAATGCCCATTTTGATTAAAGCCGCTTTTGCATTTTCAGCACGACGGCTCGAAAGAGCCTCATTGTATTCATCTGTGCCTTTGCCATCTGTATGTGCACTGAGAACGCCGACATAATCTTTGTTATCGTTCAAAATCTTTGCCATTTCTGCCAATTCTTTAGAAGCATCTGCTTTGATATTAGCTTTGTCGAAGTCAAAGAAAATCCAATTCAAGTCGCAACTCGGTGCCACAGGTGCTGCTGGCGGAGTTATTGCAACATCTTTCTTCGTTGTGTCAATAACGGCAACGCCTTTTTGATTGGCAGATGAATCAGTCGCTTTTGTCGTAATGACCGGCGGTACAACAGCGTCTGTTTTGCCACAGCCTTTACTACCCAAGAGCCACCAAGCGAGTAAAGCGAGGAGAGGGAGCAAAAGCCACCACCAACCAAAGCCTCCTTTTGCAGCTTCTTCTTCGACACCTGCTGCTGCGGGTGCGGTAGCTTCTGGTTCTTCTGGTCGCAAAGAGCGAGCTGCTACAGCCGCTGCCGTCATGGCAAGTGGCGCACCTAATCCTACTGCTGCATCAGCATGAGCTGGGTCTAAGAAAGGAATGGCTGCATAAATGGCTGCTAAACTGTTATAAGTACAAGAACGAGCGATTTCCTTACCATCATCATTTTTCAAAATGACATAATAATGGTTCAAATCCGCTTTCTTTATTTCATAATGCTCTTTGTTGTGCATATTTTCAACGACATCATCTAAATCGGCGTCGCGTTCTTTTGCCGTCATATAGCCTTCACTGCGCAACGAGACATCATCGTCTTTGTCAACCACAGCAAAATAATATTTATCGGTACGCGGGCTGATGAAGACTCGGAAACCATCACGTGGTGCAGTCATATGACCATGATATTCGCGGCAAGGTAAATATTCGTCAACAATGTCCACAGTGGGTTTCGATACTGAGGGGGTGTCTGCAAACGATAAAGCGGCTGCCCCAATGCCTAAAAGTGGGAACATCATACCGACGGCATCCAAACTATCTTTCGGGCAAGACCGTGCAATTTCTTGATGATTACCTGCTTTAAGAATGACAAAGTGTTTACCCTGCATTTCTTTGACCACATATCGGTCTTTATTTTCCCGGTTACGGATGACGGAATTCATCCCATTGTCACGTGCAGCGGCTGTTGGATAGCCTTCTGAACGCATTTTGACGCTGCCCTTGTCATTGACCCATGTAAAATAGTATTGTTCATTGCGGTGTTGCCACCTAACAAACCCATTTTCATCAGCTTCACCATGACCATCATATTGGCGACAAGCCAAATAGTCGTCTTCGCTGTTTTCGCTTTTTGAACTTGTTACCACGGTCGCAGTTGCGGCAGCGGCAGCAGTTGCAGCGGCAGCAAGTTTCAACCGATTCGCTTCAGCTTCAGCTAATAAACGAGCGGCTTCAGCTCGAGCATTTGGGAAAAAGGCTAATGCAGCAGCTTCAGTATCATAAGGACAAGAGCGACCAATCTCTTGATAATTACCCGCTTTTAGTATGACAAAATAACGCCCTATCTTTTCCATAACAGAATAACGTTCCTCTAAATCGCGGTTTTTCGCAACCGATGCCATACCATTGTCGCAGGCAGCGGTCGAAGTGTAGCCCTCAGAACGTAATAGTAGCGTGCCATCGTCGTCGTACCAAGCGAAGTAGTGCTGTCCATTTTCATGTGTAAACTTTACAAGACCTTTCAAGCCGTCACTGCCGACATCTGGATGTCCTTCATACTCTTTACAAGCCAAATAGTCGTCGTCAATGCGTTCACTTGCTTGTTCAGCTAAGGTATTCGCACCGCCTCTGATTTTTTCGCCTGTCATATATGGTATCAATTCGAGTGCAGCAGCTTCTGATTCACAAGGACAAGAGCGCGCGATTTCGCGGTAATTGGCAGCACGAAGGCATAGGAAAAAGGCACCGTCTTCTTCTTTGACCGAGTAAAAATCTTTGTTTGTCCGATTTTTGATGACAGATTGAATGCCATTTTCTCGAGGGGGTGTTTGTGAGTAGCCTTCACTTCGGAGCAATGTTTTGCCATCAGCATCCAGAAGTGCAAAAAAGTGGTGTTCGCTTTTTTCGTCATAAAAAGCAGCAAAACCAGCTTCCGTCTCGTGTGCAGGCTGGTTTTCATAGGAACTACATGGAAGGTATTCGTCGTGACCCATAGTTCTTTGTTTTGTTTTGCTAAGTGAATGAATAGGTGTTTCCTCAAAAATGATGTCGTAATATAAAACTTTATTTGCAGTAGGAATAATTATGCGACATTTTTTTGTAGAATTTATATCATTTTGCCTTATAAATATTTTAATTTTCTTATTTTTACAAAATATTATTTTTATTATTTATTGATTTTCAATTTTTTATACAATTTAAAATTTATTATAATAATAAATGTAAATGTTTGTGCAATACCATAGAAAAACAAAT
>JAYSQG010000508.1:0-6475 GCA_043721685.1 Saprospiraceae bacterium
AAATTGTCCACCCAAAGTTGACCAATTTATCACCCCCTCAGTAAAAATAGAGCGTATCAAATCTATTGCACCAGCTATCGGATTCAATCGCATAATCCATTGAGCAATAATGTTTTCAAAGGCTTTGGTTGAATATAAAACAGGATTTAAAAAGAGTAAAAACTGTATCATAAAAGGTAGAGCATATTGAAAATCACGGTATTTGACATTCAGACTTGCCAGTAAAGTGCCCAAACCAAAAGTCGTTATGATGGTCAATAAAATACTGAGGGGGGTAAAAATAAGAAATTTCCAAATTGAAATCGGCATTTGGTAATAAATTAACAAGGCGATAAATGCACTGAAAGCGAATAAAAAATCAAATAATGCTGTCAAAATAGATGACAAAGGTATGATGAGACGTGGAAAATAGATTTTTTTGATAATATTGGCATTCGAAACCATACTTGATGATGCATTGAGCAGACCATTCGAAAAGATATTCCAAATCATCAAACCCGAAAAAGCAAAAATAGGGTAGGGCAAACCATCAGAACTTACTTTCAAACCACGACTGAAAATAACTGTAAAAAGCAGCATCATACTGAGGGGTTGCATCGCTGCCCAAATGATGCCAAGTGTGGCTTGTTTGTACCGAACTTTGATGTCGCGCCAAGTAAAAAAATAAAAAAGCTCGCGATATTGCCAAAGTTCACTAAGTCCAAGTGTAAATTTGCCCTGTGGCTTTATTTCTAATTCAAACATTTTTGATGAAAAATATTATAGTTTGTGCTGTTGATTACGACTTAGGGACAAGTGGTGCCTATCATTTTTCACATTATATACTGGAACTCAATAATCTGCCAAATTCAGGTTATAAGATTTGGCTTTTAACAGAAGATATTGACAAAACTAAAGGTCAAAGGAACGAAAAAACTATGGCATTTATTCAAAAAGTGTCTTTTGATTATCCGAGGTTTCTGTTTCCATTTTTCCATTTCTTACGTAATTGGACTTATTATAGAGCAATCCGGCGTTTTCAAAAGGTAAGAAATGTAGATGGAGTGATTTTTAGCCAAGCTTTTTTTGGTGTAATAACGAGGCTTTTGTTACCTGAAAATATCCAAGTGGCGGGTATTATTCACGATACAAATAGCCTTATGCCTAATCCGAAAATACATTTTTCAAAAAAGTCTTTTTTGCTTGAGCAACTAACACAGCGACCTTTGGAGATACTCGCAAATCGTGTTCTTGATTTTTCAATCGCTAATTCCATATATGTACAAAAACAGATTTTAGACAAAAGAAAGTTGACAGTTGAACAAGTACCAATGATTTATCAAAGCATAGATGTTTACAAAATCAAATACAAGCCTTTCTTGTGGAACTATAAAGAAGTTGATACACTGAAACTGTTATTTGTTAAGTCGGGTTTTGTGAGAGGTGGATTAGAGGATTTAATTCACGCATTGGGTAAATTACCCTATTCTTTTCAATTAACAATTGTCGGACCTCCTTCGATTGTTCATCCAATAATTAAAAAATGGGCAGTTGGCTTCGATAATGTAATATTAAATCTTACAGGTCATCTAACTCAATCAGAAGTTTTAGATACTATGTTAGCGCATCATATTCTTTGTGTACCCTCTCGTCATGAAGCCTTAGGTCTCGCAAATGTTGAAGGTCTTTCAAATGGCATTACAGTTGTTAGCACAAATACTGGAGGTATTCCAGAGGTATTAGATAATGGTCGATGTGGTTGGTTAGCAGAGTCTAATAACCCCCAATCCCTCGCTTCTACTTTGAAAACCTGTATCGAATTAGATTCTGCTGAAAGATTGGATAAAAGTGAATATGGTCGACAATATGTCGAAAAGATGTTCTCAAAAGAGAAAATGTTAAATAGTTTTTTGGATTTATTTGATAAAATGACAGCATGAATAAAAAGATAAAAGCACTATGGCTTTGCTCTTGGTATCCCAATCGAACATATCCAACAAGTGGAAGTTTTATTCGCCGTCAGTTGAAAACCGTTCAACCGTTTTGTGACGTTGCTGTTATATTTGTTACAGAAGATAAAAATGTCAAAAAAATCGAAGTCGATATCATAGACGATGATGGTATCTTAACTTTCATAGCCTATACACCGAATACTTCTTCTTTACTATGTAAACTTTTTTATTTTGTAAAAGCTTATATAAAACTCTTTCAACGGCTTCTTAAAAGTTGGGGCATCCCGTCTATAGTTCATCTTAATGTTGTTTATCCAGCAGGTCTTTATGCTTTAATATTGAATACTTTTAGGCGAATACCTTTTGTTATATCTGAACATTCCTCTATTTATCGTCCTGAAAGACAGGCTTATAATGGCTTTTTCTTAAAGAACATGACACATATTTGTTTCAAAAGAGCAAGTTCGGTTATTGCTCTAACTGATTTCAACATCAAAATTATGCGTGAAGTAAGACATTTGGAGAATCGTAATTATTTAGTTTTACCCAATGTAGTGGATACTTCTCTTTTCACACCTATTGAAAACTCGAAAATATCCAATGATGTTTTCACCTTTTTACATATTTCAGGTTTACACGATTCAATAAAAAACATATCTGGTATTTTAAGAAGTATCGGAAAACTTTCTTTAATTCGACAAGATTTTATTGTTAATGTTTTTGGCGATATTGGGGAGTGCCCCCCATATTTGATACTCGCTCAGGAGTTAAATATACTTCACAAATTTATTACTTTTTCTGCCGAAATCCCTTTAACAGATGTTGCAGTTCAAATGCAAAAAGCGGATACCTTTATTTTATTCAGTCATGTGGAAGGTTTGCCCTGCGTTATTTTAGAAGCAATGGCAACAGGACTGTCTGTCATTGCGACTGAAACAGGAGGGATTTCTGAATGGGTTACTCCAGAGACAGGAATCCTACTCAATATCGGTGACGAAGCGGGTTTAGTTGAAGCAATGAATTATATGATTGATAATCAGGATAAATATGCCCCCTCGGTAATTCGTTCAAAAATTGTCGAAAAATGTAGTGTTGAGGTGGTTGGGAAGGCGATAGTTTCAGCTTATGAAGAGGTTTTAATAAAAACTCAAAATGAGAAAGCCTAATTAAAAAATTGAAATGGGCGTATTCAATAATGTTTTGACGAATTCAAAAACACGCTCTGGCAAAACCATATTAATATCGCTTAATTTTCCAGAATCTTTCCAATGACGGAATTGTTCAGCTAAATGATCAGAATATCGTTCATCATAAAAATCATCTGTTGGATAAACGGTTAAAGAATGAGCCGTCATATTAGAAGGGTAAGGATGAAAACGTTTGAAATGATTGCCGTTTGAAATACAAACACATGGAACGTCAAGGGCTGCTGCAAAATGAGGACCTGATGTTTCATTTGAAATTAACAGGCGCGATTCCGCTATTTTTTCAACTAATTCATCAAGGAGTGTTTGACCACATAATGATTGAATCGGGAAACTAACAGGTAGGTTTTTTATAATGTCTGTGCCGATTTGTATTTCCCACAATCCGCCCAATATTTGAAATGAAAAATTCGGAAATTCTTGGTGTATTAACAATGCCAATTCTGCAAAATGCTGCGGCGACCATCTCCTATATTGTACACTTGCACCTGGATATAAGCTAATAAGGTCTTCTTTTTTTTTACAAATCACACCTGTTATCGAGGTTCGTTGAATCGTTATTTTTTCATTGATTAATTGCTCAAGAAAATGCCGATTGCGCTCAAATTGGAAATTATAGTACGGGAGTGGCGGGATTAATTTGTTGAATAATTTATCATTATTTTTGGGGGGGGTGAAACCTAAAGGTTCGTCATTGATTTCAATAGCTATTTTATCATTAGCCCCTGAACTAAGTATAAATAAATCTTCTACTTCTGCTCGAGTATGCGAAGCTAAAATGGCTGTCTCCGCCCGATATTTGCGAATATTATTTATTATAAAAATCCACCTTTGCCATAAACTCATTTTAGCAAATTCTCCAAAATTCACCCAAACGTACTCATTGAAAAAGGGTGTATCGAAACGTAATACAAAATCCTTTAGGTCATAATTACCGATAAAGATGACCTTTTTCCCTTTGAATAAGTCTGCTTTCATTAGAGAGGGTAAAAAATTTCGAAGGAGGATATAGTCGCCTACGCCATCTAAGTGTATGAATAACAGCGTATTTTTATCAGTTTTGAAAAGCGGAATGTGATAAACAATACGCTCTTTGATAAACTGGGTAAAGTGGTATTTTATATTTTTAAGCATCTTTAAGATTTATTTTATTTCGCTTAAAGATAGAAAACATAATTTATTCATTCAATTTTGTAGAAACTTTGAAGCTTATTACAAACAATGACCTTGTATAATCTAATTTTTTTCTGTTTTTATCATGGATAACAATCAAGAAAATAACGCAATGGAAGGGTTTCTCTTCATCGCTACGGGTAAAAAATATATCCAAGAAGCCGTTACTTCAGCGAAACGTATCAGACAAATCGGCTGCAAAACGCCGATAACGTTGGTGTGTGATTCGAAACCCAATGACGAAGGCATCTTTGATGACATCAGAGTCGAACCCGTCAATATAAACGAGGCAGGTTTTATGTATAAAGCCAGACAGTTGGCTTCCATAATGCCGTATGACAGAACCTTTTTTTTAGATTCTGATACCTATATGATTGAGGATTGTAGCGAATTGTTTCAATTACTTGACTTTTTTGATGTTTGTATGACCCATTGTCCCGTAGATATGTATAAGGTTTATGACAGCGGAGGGCAAATCGTAAAAGGGTGTTATCCCTATAATTCGGGTGTTATGGTTTATAAACGAAATGAAAAAACACAACAACTTTTTAATAGATTATTGCAAGTATTTACCGAGCATAATCACCTTTATTGGAACGATCAAATTGCGCTTATGGAAGCAATTTTATACACAGATGTGAGAATTTATGTGCTTCAAAGTATATATAATTTTAGAACACCTTATGTTCAGAGTTTTCCTGGTTTAAAAGTTAAAATCATTCATGGACGGGTGAAAAACTTTGAGAAAACAGCAAAAGCCATTAATAAATTTGAGGACAAAAACCGAGTTTGGATTCCCGAATCTCAAACTGTCTTGTATCGCAATGCAGCATGGTGGTTTCGACTTTATATGGTCATGCCAGAGTCAGTCCATTCATTTTTTAAAAAGTTATTTCATCGAATTCAACAATTAAAAGGAAAAACGAAAAATTGAAAGAGCGATACATAGAATTTTCTAAAATTACTGAGGGGGTATCCGTCTTCATGCAGCCGTGGTTTTTAGACATTGTTTGCGGTTCAAACAATTGGGACGTTTGCATGGATTTAGCGAAAAATGGCGAAGTCAATGGCGTTTTGGTCTATCATTTTGCTCAAAAATGGGGATTTAAAATACTTAAGATGCCCACCCTAACGCCTTATATGAATCTATGGTTACGCAACAGTGCATCATGGAAAACAGAATATAGGTTGTCTTTTGAACGGTCAGTGTTAAAGAATCTTATATCTCAACAGCCTTCAACCGTCTTTTCTTTACAAATGTATCCGCCAACATTCAACAATTGGTTGCCGTTTTGGTGGAAAGACTATCGGGTTGAGCCAATGATGAACTATGTTATAGAAGGTTTAAATGATGTACAATCTGTTTGGGACAATTTGAAAGATACGGTAAGAAACAAAATACGAAAAGCTCAAAAATCAGGAGTGACCGTAGAGATTCGTGACGATTTCGATACTTTTTACCAGCTTTTCAGACAAACTGTTGACCGTATTGGGTTTAATACAGGAGCTGCCGAACATATTCTACGCCAATTACATACACAGATTCAACGGCAAAATGCTGGGAAAATATTTTTCGCAGTGGATAACTTAGGGATTATTCATGCCGCATTATACGTCATTTGGAATAAAACAACCGCTATTTATTGGGTTTCAACTATGAACGAAAAAGCAGGCAATAGTGGCGCAACGAGTCTGTTGGTATGGGAGGTTTTACAGGAATTAGGTCGTCAAGGGATACAGCGATTTGAGGCAACAGGCAGTATGGAAGAAAACTTGGAATCTTTTATTTCTTCTTTTGGTGCGAAACAAGAGACTTATTGGAAGATAAGTCAATATAACAATCATTTTTTTGAGTTTTTGCATTTCTTAAAGAAAATGCATCGTTGAATTTGTCGTCTCCGTTTATGAAGAGGTTTTGGCAAGAAGCCACAAATTTCATGGATTAAAGGTCTGTTAGTTATTTAGCGTCTTGGGACATTTAGTTTAGCGCTTTGACAAATTATTTAGAGCGTCAGGAAAATTGTTTAGCACTTTGACAAATTATTTAGAGCGTCAGGACAATTGTTTAGCGCCTTGACAAATTATTTAACGTCTTGGGACATTTGTTTAGCGCCTTGACAAATTATTTAGAGCGTCAGGAAAATTGTTTAGCGCTTTGACAAATTA
>JAYSQG010000509.1:0-5086 GCA_043721685.1 Saprospiraceae bacterium
CATATCCAAAACTTTCTCTAATTGTTCGGCAGGAGTGAGGTTTGAATTATCAATCAAAATAGCATCATCTGCTTGTCGCAACGGTGAGTCAGCGCGATTAGAATCAATCATATCACGCTCCATCAAATTGCGTTTTACGGCTCTAAAATCTGTCGGTTGCCCTTTAGACATCAACTCGTCGTAGCGTCTTTGTGTCCGAATATCGGAATTAGCCGTAAGAAATAACTTTAATTCAGCATGAGGGAAAACAACCGTTCCAATATCACGTCCGTCCATAACAACGCCTTTCCTTTGTCCCATTTTCTGTTGTTGCGCCACAAGGAAACGCCGCACTTCTGAAATCGTCGAAACGGGGCTGACCATTTCAGAAATCCGCATCGTCCGAATCTCGTTTTCAACATCTACGCCATTCAAAAAGGTGTGATTACCCGTTTTTTTGCGCTCGAAATGAACTTCTATGTGTTTGAGTGCTTCATCAATTTCTGCATGATCATTAATATCCACATTATTGTCTAAGAAATAGAGGGTAACCGCCCTGTACATTGCGCCCGTATCCACGTAAGCGTAATGAAGCGTTTTGGCGAGTGCCTTTGCAAGCGTACTTTTTCCGCAAGAAGAATAGCCATCTATGGCGATGATGATTCGTTTCATAATGGCTCAAAGGTAAAAATTACGATTAGATTCAGGAGTAAAGTTGGGTGATTTGATTTCAAAAAGTCGGCTGGCTATAAATACACGCACAGCGATATTTTCGCTGGTTGTTTTTTTTGAATTTTTTTTTGAATTTTTTTAATCTTATAATTCATTGATAATCAATTATTTGTAAAATAGTTCAAAAGTATTTGTCAAAAAAAAGTAAAACAGAGGGGAACTAATCTTGTTTTTGTGACGTTATCCTCCCAACTTTGCAAAATAATTCTGCAAAGGAATCCAATAAATAATTTTTTATCACTGTCTAATTTCTATAAAATGACATTCGCAAGTATCATCCATTGTCCAAAACATATAAGCCCCAAGCCGGCCGCCGCTCTGCTCATGCAGTGTGGAAATACGGTGGAAGGATTGTGTATGTTCGGCTCTGGCTCGTGCGATTTTATAGGCAGAAATTCAGAGATTAGTGATAATTTATATTGGGCAAACCTACCTACTGGCTAAACGGATAAAAGTATCTCGTTCGCCGTAGGTTACAAACGGCAAACGACGAGATACATAAAAACATATCCGAAAAGCGAACTTCTCCAATTCCGCTTTTTTACTGCTTTTCTGCTTCCACACTTGTCTGTCGCTTTTGTTCAAAAACAGAGTTGATACTGAGGGGGTGTTTTGTCGTTTGAGGTCGTCAACACATTTAGTAAATTTTTAAAATTTCCTAAATGTTGCTAACTCCTTGACAATAAACACTTTACCGTACTATTTGACATTACAACTGACAGAAGACATTATCCGAAGTTACTAAAAACAAAGGTGAACGAAATGGTCGTATTATTCCGAAATACGATACCCAATCAGTTTTCAATCGCCTTGTTTTTGGACCAACATTTTTTTAGAGAATCATCATCAAATTTTTTTGTGAAACTCGCTGAAATCTGTTTGAATCAGCGATAGAAAAACCCATAAGAGGGTCAATAGCAGACCAAAACACAATGTTTTGTTAACTTTTAAAATTTAAGTTCTTTGAAATATAAAGTATAATGCCTTGTGGATTAATGGTCAAATCGTCGGGCTTTGACTCCGATAATATAGGTTCAAGTCCTATCGGGGCATCAAAAAAATTGCGGGTTAGCGCAGCGGCAGCGCGCCAGTCTCATAATCTGGAAGTCATCGGTTCGAGTCCGATACCCGCGACATTCGAAATGATGAATAATAAATGATGAATGATGAATTTGTCCCAAGTAATTGGGATTGATTAATAATCAATCAAATTGTCTCGTAACTCAGTGGTAGAGTGTCGCTCAGATACAGCGGAGGTCAAAGGTTCAAATCCTTTCGAGACGACTGTGATGGTAGCTTAATTGGTAAAGTACCAGATTGTGGGTCTGGAGGCTATGGGTTCGAGTCCCATCTATCACCCCAAAAGCTAATATGGTTCAATGGTAGAAGACGGGTTCTGGAAACCTGTGAGTGCCTGTTCGAGTCGGGCTTTCCGTACAAAAAAAGAGTTTCTAACTACTAAAACTACGACGATGACACGCTTGAAAATTTCAAGATGGCAGCTATTGGTAGCCCTCGTTTTGGCGAGGCGCGTCGTAGTTGTCTTTAAGCCCGAAATCAAACTCGCAACTTTGTTGCTGATGGCTTGGTTGGGCAACGAGTATATTAACTCGACTGCTGATTATGGCGTATGTATTTTGGCATTATTGCAAAAATATCGCCGTTTGATTGCTTAAATTTTTTACAAAGCTGTGAATTTCTCGCATTACACCATTTTTTGGACTTAATAGTTCGTGTTAATTCGTGAAATTCGCAGCAAAAAAAAAGATTATGAAATTTGAATTAACCATACTTGGCACAAATGCCGCAGTGCCTTATCGCAACCGTTTTTTGTCGGGACAAGTCCTGAACATTCACGAACAGTTGTTTTTGATTGACTGTGGTGAAGGTACACAGATGCGATTGAGCGATTTGGGTATAAAAAAATCGAAAATTGACCACATTTTCATATCGCATTTGCATGGCGACCACGTTTTTGGTTTGATGGGTGTTTTGACTTCGATGGCAATGGGATCTCGCAAACGTCGGTTGACGATTTACGGGACAAAAGGTATTGAAGAACTTGTAACGACGACCTTTCGATTGACACAATACATATCTCCTTTCGTGATTGATATTGTCGAAGTTGACCACAGTGTTGAGACGCAACTGATTGATAGTAAAGGCGTTATCGTAAAAAGTTTTCCTTTAAAACACCGTGTACCCTGTGTTGGTTATGTTTTTAAAGAAAAACAACTGGACAGAACCATGATTGCGGAGAAAATTACGGCACTCGAAATTCCTTTCACAGAGATTAAAGCGATTAAACAAGGCGCAGATTTCGTGAATACTGAGGGGGTGGTTTTTCCAAATGCTGAATTGACTTTGGCTCCGTCGCAACCACGTTCATTTGCCTATTGTTCAGATACCGCTTTTGACGAAGCGATTGCGACACATATATATGGTGTGGATTTGCTGTATCACGAAACGACTTTTTTGAACGATATGGCGGTACAGGCTGAAATAACAGGACATTCAACGGCTTTGCAAGCGGGACAAATGGCAAAATTGGCTCATGTTGGGCAGTTGGTAACTGGTCATTATTCAAGCCGATATGATGATTTGAATCTCATTTTGACAGAAACAAAACAGGCTTTTGAAAACGTCGTTTTGGGTATTGATGGAAAGACATATAACGTGCCTTTTAAAAAACATTAAACAATATATTGTTTGGGTATCAAAATGAAATTAGTTTTTAAATTTTGATTTATGTTTACTTAATTTTATTGTTTTAGAATAATATTTTGAATTTTTATTTTTATAAATCAAATCATTACAATGAATCAAACTTTAACAATCAACGACCAAATTGAATTGACAGAAATTCGAGAAACGGACAAAGCTGCCTTAGTACAGCATTTGAATGACAAAACGATTTTTGACAATACGCTCATGATTCCGTATCCATACACTGAAATAAGTGCGGCGTGGTTCATCAATTTTGCCCGCGAAATGGAAGCAAAACATGGCTTTGTTGTGAAGTTTGCGATTCGCAAAAAAAGAGAATTGATTGGCGGTATTGGTTTGATGTTGAACGATAAAGAGAGTGCGACCCACAAAGCTGAAATCGGTTATTGGATTGCCCAATCTGTTAGAAATCAAGGCATTATGACCAATGTACTGAGGGGGTTCACTGATTTTGTTTTTGAAACAACGCCTTTGATACGCCTTGAAGCAACGGTTTTTGAGCCGAATATCGCTTCTCAAAAAGCCTTAGAAAAAGCGGGTTTTGAACGAGAAGGTTTTAGCAAAAAGTTTTATATCAAACCTGAAACGGGATTGCCGCTTGATGTTGTGCTTTTTGAAAAAGTTAAATAATTACTTTATAAAATATTGAATAACAATGTGTTACGAAAAAGAAAACAAACGTTTTTTTCATGCTTCGCCTCGACGTTTTTTGTCATTGAACAAACCCCCATTTCAGGCTTTTGTCGTGTCGCATGATTCAGAATTCAGGTTTAGTTTGGACTGCGCGTATGCCAAACCCAATGGCGAAATGAGTGAATCATTGCTCAATAAAGGTTTTTGGAATTACGATTTTGCAGAAACTTGGGCAAAAAGCAAAGCACAAAAAGGCGACATTATTTACATTTTTGATCGCCGAAAAAACGGCAATACACAGCGTATTCGTAAAGAACGTGTTAAGGTTTGAGAGTTACTGATTTTCAATTAGTTATATCAAAAACCATACACAAAATACAACAAAAAATATAGTCAGTTTTAGTTTGTATGATTCTCTCATTGAGTAACGTCAGTAATGCTTTATAAGTGTGCTGGCGTTTTTTTATTTTATGTCAATATCAACAAACCGACAACAACTAAAATAAAATAACTCGCCAAAGAAACGGCACCTGCATAATCCTTTGCAACACGTTGCCCAAAAAACAAAGCCAACAGCGAAACGCCTGCCAACATCAAACCAACATAAGCCCAAATTTCGCTCCCAAAAAGTAACGCTATCGTGCCGATAGCAGACGTAATACCCGCAGCAACTTCTAAAATCGTAATCGTCGGCATCAGTAAACCGACTGTTTTACTGAGGGGGGAGTTTTTGAAATGGTCTTTGAAATAATCGAGATTGCCTGTATAATCAAAAACTTTGTCCAAACCTGATTGTAAAAAAAGGATAGACATTAAAGCAGGAACGAGCATTTTGACAAGTGTAAAACTGCCAAAATTGCCCATTAAGTCGAATAAAAGTGTCATTTTTTTAAGATTTTTAGTTTTGTATGTGGAAAAATAAACGTAAAGAAAGATGCAAATTAACACTATTTTCTTGATTCAGGGCATTTCTATCCCCACGCATTGTCTTTTTTCCCTTAACTTTGTGACAATA
>JAYSQG010000510.1:0-2978 GCA_043721685.1 Saprospiraceae bacterium
TCGGGATAGAGGAATACTTTGCGGTTTGCTTCCCATACACGGTAGCGTTCCATCCACTCCCAACGTCCTCTGTCTAACACATTGGGTTTGATGCCGTTGTGTTCTTCTTCCAAACCTAAGAAACAACGCATAACAAAGAGTTGCAATGATGAAATCGCTTGCTTGATGCGAGACGTTTCCATACAGGCATCCATTTGAACATCAATCAAGAAGTATTCAAATAAGCCATCGGCATCGGTGACACCCCAAGTTTGCAATTCGGTGCGTTGCAAAAGATAGGCAATCAAAGCGTCTTTTTGATTGTTGCGGAGTTTGTCGTGAAGCGGTTTTACCACTTGTTCCCAATCGGTTTGATTGTATTGGGCACGAATCGCTTTTTCCATGCTATCAGCAATAGTGCGGCATTTTTTAAAATTGGACGTTGGTTTTGCCCAATCAAAGAGCAAGTTCATGTCCATTCCGATTTTATCGGCAACAACTATCGCTTTTTGAAGCTTTAAAAGATTTTCTTCATTGTGGAATTTGGCGACATCATCAAGATTGAAATGCTCTTTTTTGATGAGTTTATCAATCTTTTCTTTTTTCCAAAGCGTCAATCCCCCGATTTGAGCACTCAATTTTGCTTTTTCAATTGGGTCTGAAACGGTTGTTGTCCAATTGAAAAAAGTTAAAATATTGGTTTTACTCACTGGCAATGAATTACGCAATCGGGTGTAAGCGTCCAAGCGCAACCATTGTTTCAAACTCACGTCATAGAATTTCAAACCATCAAAATCTCCTTGATGTCCATTGAAATAACGGATTTCATCGGCACTCAAATTGAAACCCGACACCAATAAGGCGGCTTTTTTCAATAAAATAAAAGCAGGAGTACATTCTGCGGAAGCAAAATCAGGCAATAATACTGAGGGGGGTACGACGGTGATAGAAGACGTTGCCGTTTTCCAAAACACGTTTTTCAAGTCAAGACCTATGACAGATAGCTTATACAATTTTCCCGCTTGCAATTTTTGCGGTTTACTCCACCATTCATTGGTCGGGTCTTCTTGTTGGTCAAATATAAGCAATGCACCGTCTATGGTTAAAACGGGTTGGGTTGTGGTACTGCCATTTTTGACAATAAAGGTAAAATCGCCTTCGGAAGCGGGAATCAAATAGCCCTTCCAATCGGTTATCGTTGGTTTTGCACTGTCTTTGATTTTTTCAAAAACGTTATAAATTGGCAACGAAGGTGTGCCGTATTTCAAGACTTCTGAGATAAGCACATCGGTTGTTTCCCTTTCCAAACCTACTGAATTGGACAAGGTTTCCACGATAAAACGATGCGTCAATTCATCACGCAGATAGGGTAAAAAGACATTGAGGAAAGCCACCCGTTTTGGGGCAGCCGTATTGGTATCTGGTTGACCTACTGGAATTTGGTCAAATGGAATACTAATATCGCCTGTTTTTATCCCGTTTTCTGCCGCTAATACTTCTGTTGCTCTGGCAAACGATTTTGCTTTTTCTATTTCAAAAACATTGAATAAAACCGCTTTGAACAGCTTATTTTGCTGTTTTTCAAGGCGAATTAAGGCTTTACCCCATTCCACATCATTGCTCCAACTCTTATATTCTATTGTTTCAACAGGTGTCAAAATACCTGTTATTTGAACATCCGCCTTGTTATTTTCAACGTCATTGTGATACTTTACTTTTTTGCGAAGTGCTATAAGAACATCGGAAGGCGGTACAAGCGGGTTATCCTTTTGAGGATTTAATTTATCTTGAACAGCCGTGAGATTTAAAGGCGCATTGGTAATAAACACATTTGTCCCTTCCAAAAGACCTGTAATTTGCTCCACTACTACGGGGTCAAACAACAAAGCGGCTTTACTCCGCAAAAACTCAATTGTGGCTTGCGCTTGAATGTCCAATTTTTGAAGTTCTGCATCTGTCGTTTTCGGATTGGCAGCCAAATTTTTATGCGCTTCGTCAATCGCATTGAGTCCGTCATAAATCGTTTTGGCTAATTGCAAAATGGTCTTTTCACTCGGTGACAACGGCTTTTTAGGGTCATCAAAGTCTCGAATAATATAGTTCAATTGGCGATAATTGAAACCTGCATCTTCCATTTTACCCCAACGTTCCATAAAATCTAAGGTGGTATCGGCATTTGTAAATGGATCGCCGAATAAAGGCAAAACATCAATAAATGCAGGAATTTTCAAACCCAACGCCTTTGAAAACAACCGATAGCGATACATCAAAGACAAATTGGTCAAGGTCAATTTGTCTTCCATTTGGGCATATACCATAATCGCATCCATATCATCAGACGACATATTTAAAGCCGCCATAACAACAGGTTTGTGGTCGCTGATTTTTTCATCTACCAACAAGTAATTGCCATTTTTATCCGCTTTAAAAACGATGTCCATACCCGCTAAATTATGGGTCAAAAACAAGCGTTGGTACAGCGATTTCTCGCCCGATGTGCTGATAAATGTCCAAAATGTGAGGAGTTTGGTCAACTCCAAGCCTGTTTTTTCCAATAAATGTTTGACAGCGCATAATTGGTGCAAGTAGTCGGGCGTAATATCGCAATGAGAAGACAAGCCAGTTGTGCCATCGGCACAATCATCATCCGCGCAATCTTTACAGCCGTCTGCACTATCAAATAAATCGTTGCAATCAGCACAGCCGCCTGTATCGGGCATCGCTAATTTAAGACAATCGTCTTTCGCACCACTCAAACCCATGAGTGATTTATCAATTTCATCAATTGTCCAACCCATTTTACGCCATAAGCGGATAAAACGGTGGATGTGGTCGTATTCTTCAACGGTTACAGATGTACCGTTTAAGTGAATCAGGCGGACGGTGTCAAGGTCGCAAGTATCTTTGGCTGTTTGTGTAGAAGAAAATGGCTTTGGCATTGGTTGAAGTGATTCTAACAAAAAACCGCCTTGTGCAGTACCGTCACGACCATCTGTGCT
>JAYSQG010000511.1:0-7307 GCA_043721685.1 Saprospiraceae bacterium
CTTCGTAGAGTTCGACTGTAGGTTTAAAACGTAGAGATAAAAATTCGTTTAAATAAATTGGATGCTTTTTTAATACTACATTTGTTTTAAATTCTTGAATCAGAGAATTTAATGTTAATCCATATTCTTTATTCAAGAATGTTTCATATTCTATTTTAAAATTTTCATATTCGTGCTGTAACTTGGACTTATCATAGGTTTCCAATTTAATTTGTTTTAAAATATATTCTATCCCTTCTTTTGATGTAATATCGTCTATGTCTATATTCTCATGATAATAATTGTTTACTACAATAATTTCATTTAAATATTGCGGTGTATTTGTTTCAATTTGATTAAAATAATTTATAATCGCATTATTTCCTAAATCGACTATTTCTTTAGGAGGCTTTATTAATGGGCAATCAATCAAAAAGATACCCGTTTTGCCAATTAATTTTGTATAAATTTTTAGTCTATTTGTTTTTATCAAAGGTAAAATTGGAGAAATATCTGAGACAATATTTTTTTGTATTTTAACATAGGTTAGATTGGTTAAAATATTCAAAACTTCAAGGTCTGAAATTGTATTATAGCTTATATTTAATTGTTCTAAATTTTTCAATTCACTCAATATAGAGATATCATTTATTTGATTCGCGCTAATATCAAGCCTTTCCATATTAACACATTGTTTCACAAAAGAAATATCCGAAATTTGATTGTCATATAAAGCTAAAACTTTCAAGTTTTTTAGTTCACTAACAAAAGCAATATTTTCAATTTTATAATTACAAAGGTATAATTCTTCTAAATTTACAAGTTGTCCTAAATTTTCATACCCTTGCAATAGATTTTGATAAACTACTTTTTTTCTAAGAACGGCTCTTTCGAAGGAGCGTAATGTTGATATTTCTCTAATTAAGATTAGTTTTCTTAGATTTTTTAAATACTTAATAGCTGTCGGTATTTTGGCAATAGTATTAGTTTGACCTGAATTCTTAAAGGTTTTTCTAGTTTTTTCAACTAAATCCCAATATTCACTGCACAAAATCAACTCCTCCAACCAAGTCAATTCAAACAACTCATCAGGCAGTTCAGTCAAGCCACAATTACCGAGGTCGATGCGGGTGAGGCGTTTTTCTTTGGCTTCGCGTATCAATTTTAAGGCGAGTTCGGACATAGTTTTCTTTTTTAGAATTAGGATGAGTAGGATTTTAAGGATGCTAAGGATTTTAGGAGTGAAAATAGTATTATTTGTTTTTATAACATACTATTTGAGCATATTTTGAGAATCTTTAACATCATTTTCTATCCTCGCCTCTTGATTCACATGTATAAGGCATGTTTCTTTGGCTTCGCATACCCATTTTAAAGCGCATTCAGACATTTTGAATTAGGATATTAAGGATTAAAAAGGATGATTTAGGATTTTTTATTTGTGTGAAATTAAGCCCAAGTTTGGGAATTATTGCAAGTTTCTTGACCTGTTTTGCTCCACTCTCCAATGGAATCCTTTGGAGAGTATCTTGGCATTTAATAACCCTTGGGCTCAATTCTAAGGGTAATATTACAAGAATATCAAATAATTTTTTCAAAAAAAATAATAAAAATTAACGATATAAGATACACAAACAAAAAAAAATGTATATTTATGCGAAATCTACTTTAACAAACCAAATCGTTGACCAAATCGTTGACCAAAACTAATGACAAACTACACATTCAATCCACAATCTCGAATCAAGGATATTTTTATTGAACTGCCCAAATATCAATTTTCTCACCAAGCAGGACAAACGGATGACCGCTATGTCGGTAGAAAAGCCATTCAGGAAAGATTGAAAATCCTTTTATTCAAGCCGCTTTTTTACTCACATCAGGTGCAGATGGGCTATTGAATACAATGGTCTTATACAATTTTGGTAATCTACTCACCAAAATAGCAGATGCACTTATGAGTTGTATTCCCAAAAATGAAACAAAAAAGTGCATAAGTAAGAATGTTCTTGACCTATTTGGTAGTGACGAATATAATGAAATAAAATATTCCTCAAATATCGAGACGAAAATGTTAGAAAAACTCATTGATGAAATCAATGACCATATCAACGAACAAAATAATTATTTTACAATTGATTTTGTATTATTGGTTAACAGGTTATCTGGCCTGTTTTATCGTCGGTCAAGTCGTTTTTACAGTTATGCGTTTCAGTATAAAAAATTATTGTATATCCTCAAAGATTCCGTCTGCCTTTTTGTTGAAAAACAAGATTTTTTAGAGCAAAATAATGTACCACCAAAAATAAATCAAGACCTTGTTACAAAAACTGCTGAAAATGTAGCTGTACGCATATTCCAAATAAATACATGGATACAAAATATTGCAAACCGTCTTCAAATCTTAAAATATCGTGAAATCTTTGATGGTGGAGATGCATTAGAAGACGAAGAGACCAAAGCCATTTATCTAAATTTAACAACATCTCCAGAAGTAAGAGAAACGATTGCTATTGTCGAAGAAATGAAATTAGGATTGAAAAGACAGACAGATGACAAGAGCGGTTTCAATGATATTGTAACACCAAACGATAGTATTTCGAGCCGTTTTACTCGTGTCATTGAATTAAGACTACAATCAAAGATAAATATGTATCGGTTAGAATGTTTGTTCGTAGCAGATGATTTGAGAAGATGGAAAAGAACCTATAAAAAGTTAGGAGAAGAGGAGAATAAATTAGAAGAACAGAATTTGGAAAAAATTAGAGAGAAGATAAAAGAACATCAAGAAGTAATTCATGATTGTATCTGTGATTCAATTTTTGCACTTTTTGAAGTAACAAAAACATTACACGTGTACGGTGAAAGTTATGTAGTGAACCACTCATATATTGCAAGTAACCATCGTAAACTTGGAGATTGGTGCCTTATGTATGAAAACTACAAAATAATAATTGAGGAGAGCAATACATTAACTGAATTGCAGAAATCAGAAATGAAACAAATAAATGAAACCTTGGAACATCTTTTAGGCAAACACGATATGGTATATATTGCGTCATATTATCAATATGCACAAGCCATAAATTATTTATATGCCGCCATACAAACACATAATGGCGGTAAAGCTTATCGTACACTCAATAAAAACATGTCTTTTTCGGAAGATGATTTCAATGATAATCTGACAAATTTCAGTGCAGCTTCGGAACGGTTGCGTATTAATTCAGGTATTATTCATGCACTCATTGATAAACTCAAATTAAAATTAGAATCATCTGAAATTTATAAATATGAAAGATATCGAAATGATTTAGTAACCAAAAATAGCCCCAGTTAGGGTAACTTTATACCCCTCAGTATTTTCTTGGATTTTACGCCGTTTCATGTAAAAGCAGTAAAAAACCAATTCAATTTCTGTCTACCATACCTGTTGCAAATTTTGATATTAATATGCGATTACTCCCTTATTTTATTGTTTTTCAACAAAAAAGACAGTTTTCAAGCAAAATAACGTGCTTTTGACGTTTGCTTTTGTGCTTTTCTAACAAAGCGTTGTCCATATTCAACAAACCGTTTTGCTCATTACGTTTGTCTTTGTGCTCCTAAAACAAAGCGTTGTGGATATTCAACAAACTGTGTTGCTCATTACGTTTATCTTTGTGGGTTTTACGTTTTGCTTGCTCGCTTTTATAAATCCAAGTAGACGGTTTACGATTGTTATTCCCGTCTTTGCGTTTTGTTGTGTGCTTTCTGCAAAAGTATCAGTTGTATTCGCACAAAGGTTCGCGCTTTTTGCGTTTGGTCTTGTGGTTTTTCAATACTATAAAGGAGTAAAATCAAACGGACAAGTCCTAAATGTTACTCAAGTTTCTGTTTGTACTTTTTCATTTTTGGGAGAGCACTTAGTTTCTTCATGTTAGGACTCAAGCCCATATTTAATGAATAAATCTGATAGATAGTTTGTTGATTCAAAAAATCTAAACTAACATTGTGCAGATTCAAAGGTTATAAAATCAAGGGAATAGTAACAAAACGAGAATAAAAATGGCACTATACTTAACGCTGGCAATCATCCTGATTGGCATTTTTTTATTCGTCAATGAGTATTTTTCGATAGATACCACTTCCATTGTCATCATGGCATTGTTTATCGTTTCAGGTGTTTTAACGCCCGAAGAAGGTTTTGCTGGATTCAATCACCCAGCAACTTTGACCTTGGGCTGCATGTTTGTGGTCAGTTCGGCTGTCTTCAAAAGTGGCTTAATTGAAGGATTAAGCCATAGAATTGTTCAATTGGCGCGCATTCATTACAGTGTAGCTTTGTTCGTTTTTTGTTCAATCACCGTCGTCATGTCTGCATTCATCAATGATTCGGCTGTTGTGGCTTTGATGATACCTTTGGTCATGTTGGTCTGCCGTGAAACAGGCATCAGCCCTTCAAGATTGCTCCTTCCCGTTTCTTTTTCAGCTTTATTAGGCGGAGCCTGTACGCTTATAGGCACATCAACCAATATTTTAGTCAGTGGTTTAGTGGCAAAAACGAACTTACCAGAATTCGGTATGTTTGAGTTTTCAGGAGCGGCATTCTGTTTGACAATCATTGGCGTTCTGTACCTCCAATTCATTGCACCTATGTTATTGCCCCATCGTAAAAACAAAGGAGAAATTACTTTAACAAGAGAAATAGAAAACTATATTGCAGAAGTTGTTATCAAAAAAGGTAATCCTGACATTGGTAAATTTATTACGGATTCCAAACTTATTACCAAATATGGTGCACAAATACTTTTAATTCGTCGTGGAACGGAGTACATATCTGATGTTGAAATCAATTTCCATACATTATTGAAAGAGGAAGATGTGCTGAAAATCGCTATTGCACCTGATAAACTGTCTGAAGTACAACAAATCAAAAGTTATGTTTTTCATGGTGAAAAATCATCAACTCAAAAAGTTGATGAAAAAATGATTTTTGAAGTCGTCGTGCCGTTTGGTTCAGAATTAGTGGGTAATTCCTTGATACAATTGAATTTTAGAAACACCTATCAATCAACGGTATTAGCCATAAGACATCGAAACGAAACAATCATAGCCAACCTTTCAGAAGTCACACTTCGTGAAGGCGACATGATGCTCATTCATGCCCCCAAACAAGCTATTTCAACGCTTAAATCTAAAAAATTAGTTATTGTTCTTTCAGAATATAGAAGTCGTAAATTCAATTATATCAAAGCTATCCCTACTTTAATGATAGCCGTTGGTGTCATCTTGGTCGCTTCATTAGGCATCACATCTATATTAATCAGCGCAATGGTTGGCTGCTTATTGTTGGTAACAACAGCCCTTTTGAAACCTAAAGAAGCCTATGAAGCCATTGAATGGAAAGTGATATTCATGATGGCAGGTGTCTTGTCTATGGGCATGGCACTTGAAAAAACAGGCGGTTCTGAGATTATTTCAAGGTATGTTTTCCAAACCATGGGTGATTTAGATCCGCGCATTACTTTGAGCCTTATCTTTCTGACAACATCTATTTCAACAAATGTGCTATCGAGTAAAGCAACCGCCGCATTGATGACACCGATTGTCATTTCTCTTTCGGCAGCGATGCAGGTCAGTCACAAACCCTTTTTGATAGCTGTCATGTTTGCCTGCTCTTTAACTTTTATGACACTAATGAGCTATCCGACAAATACAATGGTTTTTGCACCTGGCAATTATAAATTTACAGATTATTTGAAAGTGGGCACGCCTTTGAATATTATTATTTGGATTGCGGCGACGTTTATTATTCCTTTGTTTTTCCTTTTTGATAAAAAATGACCTAAATCTTGTTATGAAAAAACAGATTCTTTTTTTCTTGATAACTTTGTCCACCTATCTACCTGCTCAAATAAACATCTTGGACTTCGGCGCAAATCCCGATGGTAAAACCTTGAATACCAACATCATACAAAAAGCCATAGACAGTTGCGCTGCAAAAGGTGGTGGGAAAGTTTTTATTCCAAAAGGACAATTCCTAACGGGTTCTATTGAGTTAAAAACAGGTGTAAAGCTGCATATTACTGAGGGGGGTGTTTTGCTCGGCAGTTCTCGGCGCGATGACTACAAAAAGCATGATTGGTTTGCCCTTATCTTAGCAAAAGGACAAAAAAACATAGGGATTGAAGGCAAAGGAACGATTGACGGACAAGGCAGTGCCTTAGCCGCCGATGTGGAACGCATGAAGGCAGAAGGTTTGTTGCCTAAAAACATAAAACCTTACGCGCGTCCCGATGAAAGTCAAAGACCTCAAATCATTGAGATGTCTGATTGTCAAAACATTAAAATACAAGGCATTACGATTAAAAATGCGGCTTGTTGGGTTCAAACCTATCATCAATGTTCTGACATGGTTATTAAAAACATGACCGTAGAAAGCATGGCGTATTGGAACAATGACGGCATTGATTTAGTGGATTGTCGCAATGTCAAAATGACGGACTGTAACATCAATTCGGCTGATGATGCCATCTGTTTGAAGTCGCACAGCATCAAATCAGCTTGCGAAAACATCGTCATAAAACGGTGTACGCTGCGGTCAAGTGCCAGTGCGATTAAATTTGGAACGGCTTCTTATGGTGGTTTTAAGCACATACGCATCAGCAACATCTACGTTTATGACACTTATCGCTCTGCCATTGCCCTTGAAAGTGTAGATGGTGGTTATATTGAAGACGTTAAAATCAAAAACATCGTTGCTAAGAATACGGGTAATGCTTTGTTTATACGTCTGGGACATCGCTATCAAAATCGTCCTGTTGGTTACATCAAAGATATTTACATCAAAAACCTAAAAGCAGACATTCCAAAAGGCAAACCCGATAAAGGTTACGCAATAGAAGGCCCACCTGCGGATTCGATATCCAACCTTCTACCCTCTTCTATAGTCGGATTGCCCGAACACCGTATTCAAAATGTGAATTTGAAGAATATAGACATCACTTTTGGCGGCGGTGGTACAAAAGACACGGCTTATATACCTTTAAATGGTTTAGAACGCATACCAGAACATCCCAAAGAATATCCTGAGTTTTCGATGTTTGGCGAACTCCCTGCATGGGGCTTTTTTCTGCGTCATACTGAGGGGGTGCATTTCAAACGTGTCACCTTGCAATTGTTAGAAAAAGATTATCGCCCAGCCTTCGTCACCGACGATGTTTTGAATGTGACAAAACAATCTGTAAAAATTCGGCAATAAGCCCAATCCACAAATAAAAGTTTTCCAATAAAAACCTACGCCTTTTTCTTTCATGAAGAAAAAGCAGCGCTTCCCTGCTCTTCTA
>JAYSQG010000512.1:0-12039 GCA_043721685.1 Saprospiraceae bacterium
GATGGACATTGATTCAAGCCGTAAATTGCGAATGACTTCAATTTTGTCTTTTTCAATTCCCTTCTCGATTCCTTTTTCAATTCCTTTTTCAATTCCTTGATTGTAAAGGAAGTCGGTGCTAATATCATAAGTAATAGGCATTTCTTCAGCTATTTTAATTGTTAAACCTTCAATTTTTCTGAGCCGTGATAAAACGACGAGTTGTTTGATATATTTTGATAATTCACTTTGATTTTGGCAAACCGCTTTAAGTTGTCGAACAATCAAACGTAGAATACTTTCTGCTTTTTCTGGTGGATAATCTGCTAAAACGGTTAGAATTATCACATCGGGTACTTGCGATTGTAACAGTTTTTGATGGTCAAAAGCATGAATATCTATCAAATCGAAACCGCGATATACTTCTTTTTCGGGAAGTAGAGTCGGCATAGTCGGCTTATTTATCCCCAAATATATCACAATATGCCGAATTTCCATTTTCTTTATATTCAAAGCGATGCCGTGATATTCTGCTTTTCTATAGAGCATATCGTGTTCATCTTCAGTTTGAAACTCAAGATGGAGTAGAAAACATTCGCCATCTTCGGTTTCTACTTCGTAAAAGAAATCCATCTCTCTTTCGAGTGTGGTTTGGATTTTGGCTTTGAATGGTTTGAAGGTTTTTATTTTCACACCTAATCTTATTTCTACAAGAGGTAAAAATATGGCTTCTGCATCTTCTTTAAAAATTTTATCATAAAGATTGCCTTCATATATTTTGTCTTCTGAGTCAATCTTTTTTTTGGGTTTGGTTTGTTTTTTAGCCATCGGTTTCAATCGTGTTTGAATCGTTTTCTAAAGTAGTTTATATACAAAGCTAAGTCTTTTTTTATTATTTGAGAAAATTATTTTGAAGAAAATAATGACAATATGACTTCTAATCCATTGATAATGAGGGGTGTTTTAGTACTGACGAGAGGTTTTGGTTAATTTCTGCTGGCAAGGCATGTTTGTTAAACTTATTCTAAGAACTTATTCGATAGTCATCAAATAAGCATTCGGGTTCATAATTTCCATCCAAAGTTCAGGATGACCGAAGGGAACGAAGCCAAATTGTGCATACAGCCCATGCGCATCTCGGGTTGCCAAAAGCCAGCGTTTGAGGTTTTGCAAATCGGGTTGTTCCATTATAAACGCCATGAGTCGCTTCGACAGACCTTGACCACGATGTTTTTCTAATATAAAAACATCGGCGATATAGGCAAAAGTCGTTTTGTCGGTGATGACACGTGCAAAACCGATTTGCTGCTCGTTGTCGTAAATGCCAAAACATATTGAGTTTTCGATACGGCGCAATACATTGTCCATAGAGCAACCTTTTGACCAATAAGTTTCTGTTAAAAAGGCATGGATTACTGAGGGGTCGAGTTTTGACTTGTCCGTTGAGAAAGTGTAAGGAGCGTCTTCCATTAATAAATTAGACAATTATTGATTCTGAAATTTTTCTCAAAAGTTGTGCTTCGTCGGTCTGAATGAAACGACGTGTTTTGTATTGCGTACCAGCCCGCCCTGTTTCTATCATCATTTTTTTGAAAGTACCACGTCGCAACGCATTGATTATCAATGTATTCAGGGCTCTACCACGTATCAAGTCGTCGTAACACATGTTTTGTTTGCACAGCACTTCGTCGAGCCTTTGTGAAAACGTATGGGCATCGCCACCATTTTCAAACTCGACAAACCACTCGTGATAGGGCAACCCATTTTCAGATATCAGAACGGGTGTCAATGCGAAATCCGTTACCGTATAACCCGTTTCACGCACCACTTTTGCGACTGCCGTATCCACTTCTACTTGTGTAAAATGTTCGCCGAAGGCATTGAGCGACTGCCCAACACGACCCAGAATGCGCAATTTGGGTGGATTCAACTGCGTAAATTCGATGACATCGCCCATATTGTAGCCCCATAAACCGGCACAAGTATGGATATGAATGAGGTAAGGCACACCTATTTCTACTTCATGTATCCAAAGCCGACGAGGATTCGGTTTTTCTATTTCGGAAATGGGAACGAACTCGTAGAACATACCCGAATGAGGTAGTAGTATCATGGAAGTATCCTGCACATCGTCTTGAAAAGCAAAGTAGCCTTCTGATGCAGGGTAAGCCTGCAAATACGTAACATTTTGATTCACAATACTTTGTACTAAGTCTCGATATGGTTCAAAGCTCATGCCAGCTGTTGAAATGATGCGTAAATTTGGAAAAACACGGTTGAACGGTTTACCACTCAACTCCTCAACTTTGCGTAAATAGAGCAACAAAAGCGGCGGCATAGCGACGATGCCACGAATGTCCTGTCCAATTGTTTCACGTGCAGTGGCTGTTATTTTATCCTCATATTCAGGGATAAGGTCTGTTTTACGCGTCGGAAAACTCATCTGATTGACCCATTTAGGCTTTTCGGCGGTGAGAATAGACGAGAGCGCACCCGATTTTATGGTGCCAAAAGGATGAAAAATCGGTGGGTCGGCAAACAGCACCCATTTGCCTTTGTGCACATCGTGCAAGCGGAGGCGATAGGTGAAATTTGCCATATTCGTCAATGTTGCCTCGAATTGTGCATTGAGCATTTCGCGGGTAATGGGCAGATATTTTTTACCAGAAGTCGTCCCGCTTGATGTTGCAAAATAGAGTGGACGACCGTGCCAGAGGACATTGCTCGCGCCATCTGCAATTTTTTGAATATAAGGTGCATGGTCGCTGTACGTACTGAGGGGTATCGCTTGGCGCAAATCCTCGGGCGTGGCTATATCCCTGAAATGATGTTTCAGCCCAAATTCTGTATGTTTCGCCGAGCGCATAAGTTGTTGTAATACTTGAAGTTGTACATTCGGCACATCTATTAGTTGTCGTTGAAAACGACGATTGAGCCGACGACTCCACAGGCGCATGATGGGAACTTTCATAGAGTATTGTTTTCGAATTTTTAGTGAAGAAGTAATGCATAGGGCTGTAAGATACAAATTTATGTGAATTTCTCATTTTCAGAGTGTCGTTATCTCTGCTTTATTTAGGGGCATAAATCCTCGTTGCGAACAACGTAATCCAATCATTGTTTATAGACATAGTAGAAAAACAATTAGCTTTGTCGGATTTTTAAATAAAAAATAAAAAAATGGACAAACCATTATACACTTTCGAGCCTTTCAAACACACGACAGATTGGGTTTTAGTAGGCACTTTTAGTGCCGTTGTTCTGATGGCTTTTTTTGCATACACCGTTTCAAAATACAGCAAATTAGATGTCAATCGGCGCAATATCCTTATGATGTTGTGCTTTTTTATAGGCATTTTGGCTGCGGGAACGGCGGTGTTTCGCTTGATTTCGATGTGGAAATTGAAGCCCGTTCAGATTTATAGCGACCGTATTGAAACGCCTTATGGCACAGCTCCGATCAATAATATTCGTGATTTTTATGTCAAAATTGAAAGACATTACAAAATGATTGATCCTTCGGCAGTCAAGGATTCTGCCCGTTATTTTTTCCTTTTGGAACGCAACGACAAGACGCATGTTTTGAGCGAAGGTGACTACCCAGTGGATTCTATTTTGGCAAAACTGAATGATGTGATGGGGTATTGACCCCCTCAGTATAAATACTTAAAATTTGGGATGATTCTTGTTTTAAGTAGGTAAACGAAAATAAACGGGAAGTTTATTTGTTGTAACTATTTGATAGTCAATGTCTTATGTTATTCATCGCTCATTATTCATCATTGATCATTACTTATATTTATTGTTATAGCTAATTGAATCGGTTATATTTGCAGAATCAGTAGCGTTGCTACTGCCTAAAAACAACTACCAATAGTAAATAAACAAATTATATATATCATGAAGAATCTCTCACAGAAAGGACTTTTAATGCTATTTATTAGCTTTTTTACCTGTTCCTTTCTTATCTCACAGAACAACGCTTTAAGTTTTGATGGGGTCAATGATTACGTCGATTGTCAGAACATCTTACCTTTGAGTTATACCAAAGAGGCATGGATCTACATCACAGATTTAACTAAAACGAATAATATTATTTCTGGCGACCCTAGTTCCCAACATTGTTTTTGGGCACCCAGTGCGATCGGCAATAAACTGGCTGCAGGACATAATAATTCGTATTATCAATTGCAAGATCCAAATCCTTTGCTTGCCAATACTTGGTATCATGTGGCAGTTACTTACGATGCACCGACGCATACCATGAATTTATATAAAAATGGTGCACTGGTTTCGACCAACCCCTCCGTGAATCCACTCACCAACAATAATGCTCACGTTTATATCGGTGATTTCAATGAGGGACTCAATGTCTTTGCGGGTATTATTGATGAAGTCAGGATTTGGCGTGTCGCAAGAACGACTACTGAAATTGCGAACAATATGAACGTTGCCATTTCGACACCACAAGCCAATTTAGTCGCTTACTACCGATTCAATCAAGGGATTTCTGACGGCGACAATACAAATATTACTCAATTGATAGACGACTCTGGTAATAACTATAATGGTGATCTGGGTTTTAGATTTGCACTGACAGGCAGTACCTCTAATTTCGTCATCAGTAACGCGACTGTGCCTGTCGAGCTATTGAACTTCAAAGCCTCAACCGAGCCTCACCCCACAAAGGGAGCGTTTGCCGTTCTGCTGACGTGGCAGACAGCCAGCGAACTGAACAATAAAGGTTTTCAGATCGAACGCCTAAAACCATCGGGCAATGATTGGGAAGTACTGGGTTTTGTTGATGCCAAAGGCAGGCAGGCAAACTATGAATTTACAGATCATACCCCCCTCAGTATAAACTACTACCGTTTGCGTCAGATAGACCATGATGGTCAAGAAGTCTTTTCAAAAGTTGTTTCCGCCTCTTTTCAAACCACCAAAGGCTTGAAAATCTATCCGACTCTTGTTTCAAACGGTTTATTAAACGTTGAAATAACGGGTTCTTCCAAAATAACAGAGCCATCTGTTTATGGCATTTACAATCTACTTGGTCAACAAGTTCTTAAGGGTCTGTCAACCCAATCCATAGATGTATCCACCTTGCCCATTGGGACATACATCCTTAAAATCGGCACGCAGCAAGCGACGTTTGTGAAGCAATAAATAGAGGTGCTTACCTATCTGTCGCTGCGACATCGAAGGGATATACTGAGGGGGGGCTCATCCGTTTTTATCTTTCAAAATATTGTGAACCACTCCTCTTTTCGTTCTTTTTTGTCCTACCTTTACAATACCAAAAATTCGATTCTTGGCTTGGCGTATCGTATCTTTTCAACTTTTTAATCTATTCTAAATATGTCAAAAACACTTTTATTCCTTGCCGTTTTCTGTGTGTTTTGTTTATCTGCATGCACAGGAACGCCTAAAAAGGAGGCTACACAAACAACGAAAACGGATTCAGCTTCTGTCGTTGAGCCACTTATCGTTGGCGGCGATGCGGACGAACACGGCTGCAAAGCTTCTGCTGGTTATACGTGGTCAGTCGTCAAAAACGAGTGTATTCGAATCTTTGAAGCGGGCATTCGCCTCGATGCAAAAGCGGCTGATTTGGATAAAACGACCTCCGCTTTCATCGTTTTTAAATCAGAAACCGACGAGGCACAAGCGGAACTTTATTTACCCAGTGAAAAAAAGTCTGTTTTGTTAACTCAAGACAAAAAAAACGGGGCTGGTAAATGGGCAAATGAGACTTATGTATTGACGCAATGGAAAGGCATGTACACCTTAGAAGACAGCCATAAAAAGGTGCTTTATGAAGGGATGGTGGCTAAATAAAAACAAGTAATGCAAACAAAGAAAGGATAATGTTTTTTGAGATAACTAATTGATTATCATTAGAATAGGTGAAAGACACGAATCGGATACTTTTAAAGTATCCGATTCGTAAGTGCCCACTTTTCACTTACCACTTTTCACTTACCACTTTTCACTTCTCCCGAATAACAATCATCAAAAGTGTCAAAATAAGCCGTTTTCAACACCTTAAAGTTGCTGTCCACGACCACGAAATTGAAGCCGCGTTGACTCATACTGTGATCAATTTTATTGAAAATAATTTTACCAAAATTACCAGCCGTTCCACCTGCGGAATGTAATTCAAAGCTGTTTTTGGCAACAAAACCATTGATATTATCTCCTTTTTTGAACTTTTGGATAATGGCAACAGAGTCGGGCGTTATTTTTTCAAAAACAAATTTGCCCTTATGAATCACACCAACCAGACCGCTGCGTAAAGTCAATTTCGATATATCACAGCCCATTTTTTGGAGTTGCGTTTTGGCTTCTTCGCACAATTTCCAAGCACCATCGTCTCTCACAACGGCTAAAACCGTCTCTTTGTCATTTGCTGCAAGGAACTCTGCTAACCCCTCAGTATTCATATTGGGAACGGTGCAGTTGGGCAATTCGGAAAGAAATTTTATCGTTTTTTCAAATTTCAAAGGTACACCAACGATATAATCTTCATACATAAATGCTTTTACTTGACCGCTTTCTACGATTTTTTTTAATTTCCTAACCGAGTGTTGAGTGGCTATAAATATAGCGTTTTGTTCATCGCCCAATTCACCTTTTTCAAGTGCGGCAAATGTCTTTTTCTCATACAGTTCATGCGCTTGCCAATCGGGACGTGCCAAATAACCTGTCGTTATGCTTTGATGATTCAGCGCAGCGATGCGGGCAAAATGAATATAATCCTCATACGTTTTGTAGTGTAAGGTGAAAGGCGGCAACATGACCACGCGTTCGGCTTCACTTGTGATGTGTTGCCATGTTTTTGAGGTCATAACGGATGGCTCATAACCATCAAAATCGTAATACTTTTGTTCGCGTGTTACCATAGGCGCAACATCAATGACTTGAACTAAAAGGAGGATGGATAATAAGCTGATTATCCATGTTTTACGAAGTTTTATACCTAAAAAACCAATGATAAAAAACGCCATTAAGAGATAATGTAAAACCCAAATAAAACGACCTGATGAACGAAAGGCTTGTGATAGGAAGTTGAAATAAGTGTTTTCTAACATAAAATTGGCTTCAAAAATCGCCTTGTTGCCAAACGTAAATAGGTGGCTAAAAGCAAACAAAGCGAACAAAACAGCGACAAAACCAAGCGGAGAGAACGATTTTTCGAAATTTTTTCTATTTTTTATAGTCAATACATAAGACATAAGAACAATCAGTCCCATGAGCAACACGCCGCCGCCAAGATAGCCTTGTCCTTCGTATTGACCTGCATTAACAGGTAAGGTAGGCATCAAAAATTGCTCACCTTGTCCATTAAAAAAGGTGTTGAGGTTGGCTGAAAATTTTCCAAAACCAATTTGTGCCATCGTTGTCGTGGACGTATTGAAATTGCCGACGATATACCATAACACCATCGCCAAAGCCAAGCCAGCGATACTCATTAATCCCTTCAAAACCCATGAAAAATGCCCTATTTTTTCGGCTTTCCAATATGTGGCAAATGCCAAACCGAAAACCATGAGCAGCAAATATTGATGAATCAAGGCTGTTATAGCTATGATTTTTAAGAAACTAAAAAACTTCTGCTTTGCCGTCTTGGGTTCAAAATAGATGCAGAATGACCACAAAATGAGCCACTGTGCACACAAATTCATGTGACCTGTGCGGGTCAAAAGGGCAGGAGAGAGGATGAAAAAAGTGGACCCTAAAACCAATTCAAGGGACGTTAAATTTAAGTTATAAAGATTGGACAGACCCCTCAGTAAACGAACCGAAAAAACAGCTTGTAAGATGTAACAAGCCAAAAACAAAAAGCCAAAGTATTGAAAATCAATAGGTAGTAAAGGCGATAATATTTTAAAAGGAATTGCCAACAACGGAATCGCACCAGTCAAACCAATACCCGTAACGGTCGGATAATCGTAGCCGATGAGCGTACCAATCACAGGGAAATGCCAAGGCGTATTTCTATAAAACTGCCAAGAAACGTACTCCGTCGGACAATCGGCATAGCTCATCAACCAATCGTAATGCGTCGGATTGAGGACGTGTGGCGTGAATTTCAAGAGAAAAACAGCGATTGCAATAGTGATTGCTATGGCGTAAGTACCCCCCTCAGTATTTGTTCTAAAAAAACGCATTTTTTAAATTTTCATTTTTCCTCCGAGTGTTCAGCGCATTTTTCCCTTTTCCCTAGTTGTTTTTCACTTTCCAAAGCATCCCAATACTCAACAGCACGGCGTGTGTGTGGAATGCAAATTGAGCCACCCACCAAATTGGCAATAGCATACACCTCAAAAATTTCGGCTTCTGACACGCCCAATTCGTGGCATGTACCAATGTGATACTTGATGCAATCGTCGCACCGCAAAACCATGGAAGCGACAAGTCCCAACAATTCTTTTGTTTTTACATCAAGCGCGCCGTCTTGATAGGTTTGATTGTCGAGAGACCAAAAGCGTTTGAGGACTTTGTTGTCCACGCTCAAAATGCGGTCATTCATTTTCTTGCGATAGTCGTTAAATTCAGTAACTGCTGACATGTTTTTTATGATTTTATGATTAGAGATTTTAAGATTTTTAAGCACAAAGAAACATCTGACCAAGAGAATCACAAGTTCGGGGAATTTTCAAAATTCCCCGAACTTGTGATTCTCTCCCTCAGTATTATCGAGAAATCTTACAATTTTTGTACTTAAAATCTTAATGAATTATGCCTTGCCACGATTGCGCAAACGCCAAACGGAGACCAAAAGCCGCCCCGCCAGAAAGAGTGCCGAGATAATGGCGGCAACGACAAAAAACAAGAATTCGCTTTTTATGTAATTGAGCAAAGACTCGCGTTTGGCGGCATTGCCCACACTTTCTAACAAAACATCAGGGTCGCCGCCGTCAATCCAAACATTAAAACTTTGAATTTGTGTCATTAAAGTCGCAACGATGGCAATTGTAAGAAGGATAAAACCGATTTTTGCATACTGCAAAGTGGCAAGGAAAGTGTATTTTAAGAAAAACGTATAACGTGCAAAGGTGACGAACAGAACGATAGTGGCAATATTGACCCCATTGAACTTGTATGCAGGGAAATTTATCCAAATCGGATACATCACAACCGTAACAACGACCGCCGTAGCGACCCACCAAATAGCTTCGAGTAAAATTTTATTGCTTGTCATATAATGCTTGAATGAGTAATTTTTATAATAATGAATACTGAGGGGGCGCAAATGTAGCTAAATTCCTAATTCCTAATTCCTAATTCCTAATTCCTAATTCATTACTGCCGTTGCGCCATCTGCTCATATTCCACAGCCTTTGCCACATTACCGAGTTGCCGATAAGCGACCGATATATTAATCGCATCTTGTTTATTATATCGAATTGCTAAGGATTTGGACAAGACTTCAATCAATTTTCCAGGTTGATTGGACATGCCGTAAGCCGTACCGAGATAAGACATAGCAACAACATCCGTCGGATCAAGTTCAATCGCTTTGCTTAAATATTCAATAGATTTAGGCAAATTGTTTTGTTGTTGCCCCACCGTTTTACCGCCTTCACGGTAAACGAGTGCGAGATTGGTCTTTGCATCTTTGAACTGCGGGTCGAGTTGTAGGGCTTTATTATAGGAATCAATGGCTTTATCAAAATCTTGAAGATAAAAATAACCATTACCCATCAGTAAATACGGGTTTTTAAAGGGTGGATGTATCTCCAAAGCCTTTTGCAAATGCCCAATGGCTTCTGTTATTTTAGCTTTTTTCTCAACTTCGTTAGGCGAATTTTTGAAATGTTCAATCGTTTCGCCACCTACGGATGTTTGTAATTTGGCAGAATTGGGCGACGTTTCGATGTCCGTTGTAAAGATGGTATAGTTGTCTTTCCAAGCAGGATTGCGCGTAACAGTCTTCAAACTGAACAAGGCGACAATGACGACAATCACCCCTAAACCTTGACGATTGACACCTATTTCTGCGTCTTTTGACCCTAATTTTGCTAATAAAATAGCCAAAACAAGGCAAAAACCCATAGAAGGCATAAACATAAACCGTTCAGCCATATTAGTGCCTACTGGAAAAACGATGTTTGACACAATGGATAACGTAATTAGAAAAAACGCAATGCCAAAACTGATGAGGCTGCGGTTTTTCCACCCCCTCAGTATCAAAGCCAAAAGACCGATGTAAACAGCAACACTCAACAGCACTTGTCCATCGCCAAAAGACATGATACCGATGTGACGTGGATAATAATCGTGTGTCAAAGGATGAGGAAAGATGAGGAGTTGAACGTATTTGCCAAGCGTATAAGTAATCGTTGCAAATTTCTCCGCAAAATCAAAAGGCACATAAGTGTTGCCGACGAGTTTCAAAAAAGGGTTGTTCATCAACTCCATTTGCTCGCTGCCGAACTGATTGCCGATGACAGCCCCCCTCAGTATCATAAACAAAACAGCGGCTGCCAAAAACGGAATCGCTTGTTTTATAGCCGTAAAAGTGTCTGTTTTCAAGAAAAACCAATAAATCATAGGCGTAATGACCACAAAAGTAATGGCATTTTCCTTTGATAATAAAGCGATAAAAAACAAGGAAAAAGCGATGATTTGGTTTTTAAAACCTCCATTTTCAAACGCTTTTAGCGAAAACCAAACAGCCGCAAGGCTGCCCAGCAGCGTCATAATTTCGTCGCGCCCTTTGATATTCGCCACAGCTTCGGTATGAATCGGATGCGCTGCAAAAAGCACAGCTGCAATAAAAGCCACCAGCATCGGATTAAATATGGTTGATGGGTCGATATTCTTTCGATAATTTAATAGTTTTAGCAATAAAAAATAGAGCAAAACACACGTCAAACCGAACAAAATGACGTTAATAAAGTGTCCAATAAAAGGATTTTTGCCAAAAAGTTGGTATTCAATCGCAAACATCACAAGCGTAAAAGGACGATAACGCCCCCCCGCTACGAGTTGTGCTTTGCCCGATTCTTTGAAAAAACCATAAAACGTATCGTATTGCAAAATACCGCCGATGCCAGCGACCCCCTCAGTCGTAAACATGTTGTCGGTGATGACAATCGAGTCGTCTTGACAAAAATCGTAGGACAAAGTATTGGCATACAACACAAAACTTAAAGCGAATATAAAAATGGCTTGAAGGCGCGTGTTTTCCCAAAAAGAAGGAGAAATATCGGTTTGTGAACGAACAGTTTTTGGTTTAATCGGTTTATCAGGTGTCGGCGTTGGCGCAGAACTTAGCGGCTTTTTATTTTTTTTACTCATTGAGAAATAATTTGCAACAAAATGAAAATCAATGATTTACGCAATATTGTTAAAGTTTTTATAAAAATTAGAAACTTAATTGTCGTACTTTTACCTTTGAAATTTAATTAACAATTCAACAAAATTCAGAAATTTGTGAGAAATGACCGCTCAATAAAAGCGATATTTTCCACAAAATACTCAAAAAAAAATTTTCAAACAAAGAATTTAAATTATGAAAAAAATTATTTTGTCTATGACCTTCGTGGTCGGTTTGGTTTCTCTTTCAGTCGCCCAAGACTTGCACTTTGGTATTCAAGCAAGCCCGTCATGGTCATGGATGGGTACTGACAATACGAAAATCACAGGTTCAGGTTCAGCTTTGGGCTTGAAATTAGGACTTGTTGTTGAAAATCGTTTCAGCGAAGCCTATTCGGTTTCTTCGGGTATCGGTTTTCATTTCAATTCAGGCGGCTCGCTGCGGTTCGGTTTGCCTGGGCAATTGTGGAAAAACTCATGGAGCGAATTTGATATATCCCCCAAATCATCTGATACTTTTGCGGTGGATACGAAGTTGCGTTACAGTTTGACATTTGTAGAAATACCAATCGGTCTAAAAATGCGCACGCCTGAACAAGGCAATCACATTCGCTATTTTGCCGAACCTTTGATTTCATTTGGTTTTAGAACGAAGGCTTCAGGTGACATTTCAAGTGCAGGAACGGTCTCAGCCCAAGAAAAAATCAATATTAAAGGCGATGTCAACGGCTTAAA
>JAYSQG010000513.1:0-7449 GCA_043721685.1 Saprospiraceae bacterium
CAGTGTCTCCATTGAAACGGTTCGCGACAATCTGCCTAAGACGCTTGAACTTGTGAATGAGATGTTGAAAGATGCGACTATGCCTGAAAAAGAATTTGCAGAAATTATTCAACAAGAATTGGCAAGTTGCGAACAACAATTGAGCGACCCGCAATATCAAGCTTCCAATGCTATGCAAAGGTATATGAGTCCTTATCCGAAGTCAGATGTGCGTTATAGAGCGACTTCACAAGAGGAAATTGAAGAACTTAAAGCAGCTAAAGTGGCAGATGTCCGTAAGTTCTACAAAGAGTTTTATGGAGGTTCAGATGCCACCGTCTCCATTGTCGGTGACTTCGATGAAAATGTCGCAAAGAAGCTCATTACTGAGGGGATCGGTTCTTGGAAATCGCCTAAACCTTTCAAACGTTTGGAATCTAAATATTTTGATGTGCCTGCGAAAAACGATGTTATCAAAACACCCGACAAAGCCAACGCTTTGTTCTTCGCTGCACTCAATATTCCGATGAGAGACGATGATGCGCTTTACCCTGCGATGGTTCTTGGCAATGTTGTTCTTGGTGGTGGTGCTTTGAGCAGCCGTTTGGCTAATCGCATTCGCCAAAAAGATGGCATCAGCTACGGTGTTGGTTCTGGTTTATCAGCTAATCCGCTTGACAAAACAGGTTTTTTCTATACTTATGCCATTTATGCACCTGAAAATGTGGAGCGTTTAGAAGCTGCCTTCAAAGAAGAAATTAACAAAATTTTGAAAGATGGTATCACAGAAGAAGAATTGGCTTCTGCTAAAAAATACATCGCTCAAAACAACTTGCTTGGACGTTCAAACGACAGTAAATTGTCGGGCAAACTCAACAGCTACCAATATCTCAAAAGAGATATGAAATGGGATGCAGCTTATGAAGACCAATTGGCAAAATTGACCGTTAATGATGTCAACACTGCTTTACGCAAAAATATCGATCTGTCTAAAATCAGCTTATTCAAAGCAGGTGATTTCGATAAGGTGAAAAAACCTTAGTTTTAATTGCAAAGGGTGAATAAGAACGTTCGGGAAGCAGCAAGCTGTTTTCCGAACGTTTTTCTTTTCAAATCCCCCCCTCAGTATAAAAGCTAATTTTCCACAGAAAGCTTAGAAGTACAGCTCTAAAATGAAAAAAATATTTATTTATAAAATAGTATTTTATTGTTGAGAAATGATATTTTTGTGGACGGATGAGACACATGCGAAACCGCTTTCGCACGAACCATTCTTGTAGATAAAAAATAATTTAAACTATTCTTAAATCATTAACAATGAAGAACTTAGCTTTTTTCAGCTTTTTGATGTTTGCTCTTTTGGGTTGTAATGAAACACCTAAAAGTACGCCTGTGACAACAGCCGTTGTTTCAGATTCTGCGGCGATTACCGATGCTGTTCATGGCTTTTATCAGTTTTACAACACCTTCTACAAAGACAAGACTAAAAATGTGGATTTTACCGACGACAAAGGCAAACATTTGAAGTTGAATCAAACAAATTTAGATGCCTATTATGCTCATTTTAAGACAAGCGGTGCTGTGAGTAGTGATTTTGTCACTAAGGAACTGGCTTACTACAAAAACTGTGAAACGCTTTGGCAAAAAGAAGAAAAAGGCGATCAAGCTTCTTGTTTTGAAGCTGATAGATATTACTGCTCACAAGAAGAACCAGACTTTGAATTTTACACCAAAACACCCATTTTGGTTAAATCCTTAAACAACAATAAAGCCATTGCCTCTTATGCTGGCACTGCGGAAGGCAATCCTTCGATCCGTTTTGAGTTAGTAAAAGAAGCGGGTAAGTGGTTAGTTTCCAGTATTGAATGTACGGTTGGAGAAAATACATCAACGCCAGAATTAGATTTAGTTAATCAATTAGCCGCATTCTATACAGGCACTATTGCTTGTTCAGACTGTGATGGCATCGTTTCACTCCTTACATTAAATGCAGATGAAAAAAGAACATTTTCCTTAGAAGAAACATACAAAGGGAAAAAGGAAAAAACAGTCGAATCAAAAGGAACTTGGTCAGTTGCGGATGGTATTGTCACATTGAATGGAGACTCTGGCAGTTCTAAATATCAAATGACTGACGATGGTTTAATCAGTCTGAATACTGATGGGAGTAAAAGAGATGCAAAGTCTGCTAAAAAATACTTGCTGAAAAAAGTCATGGGTGAATAAACAAGGTTTCCAATAGAGGCTATATCAAAATGACCTGATACAGCCTCTTCTTTTTTCATTTTTTAAAAACATTTCGGATATGAAGACCTCCTTTTGCATTCCATTTATGCTCTTGATGTGTTACATGCCTCTGTTTTCACAAACCTATCAAGGGAAAGCTTGGTATGAATTATGATTATCTGGAATTCACTTTGGCTCAATAATATTTTTCAAAACAAACAATTAACAAATGTACGTAAAGACATTCTATACCTTCTGTCTCTTCCTATCTTTACAAACAGTCTTTGGACAAGACAAAACTCAAGCCTCAAAACCCTCTCCTTTTGTATTAGGTGTCATAAACGAGATTCAATCTGTTGAATTGGGCGAAAAACGTATCCTAAATATATATTTGCCCGAGGGATACACCGAGAAGAATACAACCCAATACCCTGTTATTTATCTCTTAGACGGCTCCGCAGATGAAGACTTTATTCATATTGTTGGGCTCGTCCAGTTCAATACCTTCTCTTGGATTAACCGCATACCTAAAACAATCGTGGTGGGCATTGCCAATGTGGACAGAAAAAGAGATTTTACCTATCCTACTGGGATTGAAGCCGATAAAAAACGATATAAAACAGCTGGTCATTCTGATAAATTCATCATCATCAGTCCAAGTTTATGGTGGGATGATGGTTCTTTATTGACGCAAAAATCTGATATATTTTTAGACAATTTCAGCCAAAAGACAGACATATATATAGGTGTTGGAAAAGAAGGGCTTGGACCAAGCGATATTCCGCACGTTATGGAAGTTGATGCAAATCTATTGACCGAAAAAATTCACAATACAAAAAGCAAAAACGTCAAAGTTTATTTTGACTATTTACCACAAGAAGACCATGCGACTGTTACACACCAAGCAGTCTTTAATGCATTTAGGCTTTTATACCCTTTAAAATAAAAGCTATTTGTATTTGACCGTCGCAATTATGCCTAAAAAAAGGCTTCACACCCCAATATACTGAGGGGGTATGAAGGGAAAGATTTAGACATAAAATCGAACAGTTTAAACGATATTTGTGATTGATTTAAAACAAAAGAAAATGGATCAACCTAATATCAAGCCCGCAAGAAGTTGGTTTAGAAAGTTAATAAAATTTGTGAATTTTGATGACCCACTTATTTTCTTTCAACGCCTGTTGTTCATCATTATCACCATACTCATCACGATAGACATCTTATTCTATCCGTTTGTATCGTCTTTTTTTCAAAACATCATCATAGAAGCGCATGGTATTGTGCCCGATTTACTCATTTTTGGCATCTTAATGACGGTCTATGAACGTTGGCGTGGCAAAGTGGAAGTCCATCTCGGTTCTATTGAAGAATATATGAGCCAACACACACCCGAAGCGACGGCTGCCATTTTGAATATCATCAAGGAGATGAATAAAATGGAGGCATCCCGTTTTCAATTGTCAGAATGTACGCTGTCACAACAAGACATGCGCCATTTAGATTTTACAGGCAGCTCTTTTCATCGGGTCAATTTTGAAGAATCCGACTTAACATTGGTCGAATTGGATAAATGCCGTCTGCGAGATGTCAATTTTTCTAAAGCTATTCTTAGAAGCGTCACCTTCAATGGTTCTGATTTGGACAAAATCAACTTTTCAGGTGCCAAATTGAACGATGCCAATTTCAATAACGCCGATTTGCGCTATATTGACTTCTCTAATGCAGACCTTCGGTTTTGGAAAAACTCCCCAGAAAGTATTGAAATGATAAACTTAGATGCTGCGATGGTCGAATCGAGACAATGGATTAAAAAACGTTTGGTTGATGCCAATGTCATTGGTTGGCGTATTGTCGTAGATACTTACGAGGTTGACCCAACGCCTTTTGAAGACGAAAGAGGTGTCTATTATTTGATAAAACCTAAAGCAACAACCTAGGTAAACATGATTTTTTCAAATCAGGACAAACCGATGTTTTGATAAAAAAGACGTTCGACACATTAACCTCTTTTTTTTCAGACAAATGTCTATTTTGTGGGCTTTCAATTCAAATTTTCTAATTCTAAAATCCATAATAAAATGTCCACAAATCATCGCTTACCAAACAACCCATCGCGGCGTGCATTTCTTTATAAAGGTGCATTGGCTTCTATCGGCATCCTCGGGAGCACCCCCTCAGTATTTGACTTCGCAAAATCGAATTTTTGGACTTTAAAACCTGATTCTAAAATCAAAGGTGTCCAAATCGGTGTCATTACCTATTCTTTCAGAAGTTTACCAAGCGCACCCGACAAATTGCTTCAATATTGCATAGATTCAGGTATCAGTGCCATCGAATTAATGGGCGATTCGGTTGAAGATTATGCTGGAAAACCTGTTAATACTGTAAAAATGCCGCCGAGAGTAGCAGGTCAACGCCCACAATTAACAGATGAACAAAAAGCAGAGATTGCTGCGTATCAAAAACAGGTCGCTGAATGGCGTGCAAGTGTGTCAATGGACACATTTAAAACCGTACGAAAAATGTTTAAGAAAGCAGGGGTCAGTATTTATGCCTTCAAACCCAATGCCTTGGGTGCAAACAACACCGATGCAGAGATTGAATACGCTTTGCGGGCAGCAAAAGCACTGGGTGCTAAATCTGTTACAGTTGAATTACCCAACGACGCAGCTCAAACGAAACGCTTAGGTGATTTGGCGGCAAAACATAAGATTTACATCGGTTATCATGCCCATTTACAAGCAACGGATACGTTTTGGGATGTTGCTTTGAGTCAATCACCATACAATTCCATGAATTTAGATTGCGGGCATTACATCGCAGCTGGGGGAAACAATACAAAGGAGACATTGTTGGCACTTATCGAAGCAAAACACGACCGTATTACGACGATGCACATCAAAGATCGTAAGTCAAAACAAAATGGTGGTGAAAATGTGGTTTGGGGACAAGGCGATACACCTATTAAAGAGATACTTTCTCTTTTGAGAGATAAAAAATACAACATTCCTGCAACCATTGAATTGGAATACGACATTCCAAAAGATTCAGACCCTGTGAAAGAAACGAAGAAGTGTTTGGAATATGCCAAAACGATGTTGGCGTAATGGTGAATGGTAAATATTTAATGGTGAATGATTAAAGTTGAATTCAATTTATTTTTAACAAAAAAAATTAATAACAGCATGTCAAATACGAATAATACGCCTAAAGACGCTTCACGGCGCAACTTTCTCTTAAAGGGTTCATTGGCGAGCTTTGGAATTATCTGTAGCCCCCTCTCAGTATGGAGCTTGACTTCATCTCATTTATTTGGTGGCGAACCTAATTCAAAAATCAAAGGTGTGCAAATCGGTGTCACCACTTATTCTTTCAGAAGTATGTCTTGTACGCCCGATAAATTGGTTCAATATTGTGTCGGTGCCAACATTAACGCCATCGAATTGAAAGGAGATGAAATTGAAACCTTTCTGGGCAAACCCGTCAATCCAGTAATAGTCGAACGCATCGCTGGAAAAGCAATACCCTTTTCTGATGAACAGAAAGCACAACTTGTAGTATATCAAAAGCAAGTTGCAGAATGGCGAACAAACGTTTCGATGGATAAATTCAAGGAAGTGCGCAACATGTTTAAGAAAGCAGGAGTCAGCATTTATGCTTATAAACCCAATGCGCTCGGTGCGGATAACACAGACGCTGAAATTGAATACGCTATGCGCGCAGCTAAAGCCTTAGGCGCAACATCCGTATCGGTTGAATTGCCAAAAGAGGGAGAGCAAACTAAAAGATTGGGCGATTTGGGTATTAAACACAAGGTTTATATCGGTTATCATGCCCACTTGCAAGCAACGGATACGGCTTGGGATGAAGCTCTAGCGCAATCACCTTATAATACGATGAATTTAGACTGCGGACACTACATTGCCGCAGGTGGAAACAACACAAAGGCGAGTTTAGTGGCTCTCATCGAAGCAAAACACGACCGCATTTCCACTTTGCATATCAAAGACCGTAAGAATAAGGAACATGGTGGCGAAAATCAAGTCTGGGGACAGGGCGATACACCCATTAAAGAGATACTTGCTCTTTTAAGAGATAAAAAATACAATATTCCTGCAACGATTGAATTGGAATACACCATTCCGAAGGGTTCAGATGCCGTGAAAGAGACAAAGCGGTGCTTGGATTATTCGCGGGAGATGCTTGCTTAATGATGCCGTCGCTTTTGTTACGTCGCTTTTGTCATTCAGAAGGAAACTCTTATGTACTTTAATATAATGTACATAAGAGTTTCCTTCTGAATGACAAAAGCCACTTGCTGTAAGTTGTTTAAGAATTAAGACATCGGGCGCATCAACCCTTCTTGTACCACCGAAGCGACCAATTTCCCATCTGCTGTAAAGAAATTACCCCTTGAAAAACCTCTGCCATTCGATGCACTCGGGCTATCAATGGCAAACAAAAGCCATTCATCGGTTCTAAAAGGTCTGTGAAACCACATGGCGTGGTCGAGACTCGCAAAATAGACTTCCTCCAAAGCAGTTGTGCCTCGATGCGGCAACATAGCGGTCAGCAAAAGATTGTAATCAGAAATATAGGACAACAATTGATGGTGCATACTGAGGGGTACATCAATATACTGCTTTGCTCTTATCCAAATATGCTGAAAAGGCACCGCACTTTGTGGATTAACCAAATCAAAAGTCTCTACGGGGCGAAATTCCATAGGTCTTGGAATCGTGTAACGCCGATGTGTTTCAGGCAAAGTGTCCTTTAAAGATTCCACAAGTTCAACATCCGTCAGCAATTCATGCGGTGGCGGCACATCGGGCATATCAATTTGATGGTCTAAGCCTTCTTGTACTTTTTGAAACGATGCAGAAAGGATAAATATCGGTCTGCCCTTTTGAACAGCGACCACACGACGCGTTGAGAAACTGCCTCCGTCTCGCACACGCTCAACATTGAAAATAATCGGCAATGACAAATCGCCTGCTAACAGGAAATAAGAATGCAGAGAATGAACAAATCTTTCAGAATCCACTGTTTGATAAGCCGCATGAAGCGATTGCGCCAAAACTTGCCCACCAAAAACCCGTCCCCACGGTGCTTGATAGTTCTGACCTCTAAAAATGTTTTCCTCAATCTTTTCGAGGGTTAAAAGATCTATGAGTTGTAAGGTAGAATCCATATCGAGTGATTTTTAAGCGGCAAAATTACACAAAACGTTTGAAATGGTTG
>JAYSQG010000514.1:0-4444 GCA_043721685.1 Saprospiraceae bacterium
TTTTCATCACCTGTTTGGACATGCCGCATATTGCCACGCCATTGTATCTGTGGCTCGCCTTGTTCATTTTGATAAATTTTTTGTGTAAATCTTAGAACAAAAGAAGCTGTTTCGTCTTTCTTAGTTGCCATCTTTATTGTTTTTTCTTAAAAAGTATAAGGTAAAGGTACTTAAACACCGTTACAAAACAGTTACAAACAAAGAAATTTAGCGAATTTACGCAAAAGATAACGCTCAACTTTTCAAAAAATCCTAACTTGGCACGCAGCCGTAGAAACGACCAATTTCAACCATTTTAAAGATAAAAACAACAGTATAATAATGAAGAAGAAACTCATCGAAAAACTCGACAACCCTAATATCACCGCTATTTCAGGCATGGACGCGGCTTTTTTATATGCAGAAACGCCCACGAGCCACATGCACGTTGGTTCAGTTGTCGTCCTTGAAGGGTCAATTGCCTTTGAAACTTTTAAGAAAACCATCCTTTCTCGACTACATCTCATTCCGAAATTGCGGCAACGACTGATGTACGTACCCCTCAGTATAGACTATCCTTATTGGGTTGATGACCCTTATTTTGATATTGATTTGCATATTACACACATCGCTTTGCCCAAGCCCGGCGGTTGGCGTGAACTGCGCGAAACAGCGTCTAAGATTTTCAGCGAGCCGCTTGACCAGTCACGTCCGTTGTGGTCTTTTACGTTCATTGAGGGTTTGGATACGATTCCACAAGTGCCGCCCGGTTCAGTTGCAGTTGTCTCAAAAATGCACCATGTGGCTATTGATGGCGTGGGTGGCGCGAGTATTTTAGGACTTTTGTTCGATTTAACTTCAGAAGTCAAAGAAATTCCAGAACCTAAACCGTACAAACCCAGACCTTTGCCCAATGAGTTGTCTTTAATTATGAAAAGTACGCTCAGTTTTGCCGACGAACCTTTGAAATTCCCTAAGATTTTATTCAGTACTTTGACGGCTACTATCAAAGCAGGTTTTCTGACAAGAGTACAAAAACGGAATTTACCAACAGCCCCTTTCACAGCACCCAACACGCCACTCAACGGCATCATCTCGGCAAGGCGTAAATGGAACACCGCTATTTTGGCTTTAGATAGAATTTTAGCTTTGAAAAAAATCATGGGTACGACCATGAATGATGTGATGTTAGCCATTTGTGCAGGTGCTTTGAGAAAGTATTTGTTAGAAAAAGACAAATTGCCTAACAGACCGTTGGTGGCAATGATGCCTATTTCTACCCGTTCAGATGGCGATACGGAAACGCATGGCAATCAAATCACACCGATTTTGATACAAATTGCGACCAATATAGAAGACCCAATCGAACGTTTGGAGGTCATACATGAAAATACTTCACGTGGCAAGGCTTATCATGGGGCAGTCGGCGCAAAAACATTGTCCGATATGGCAGAAGCCGTGCCTTTTGGCATTGCGAACCAAGCGGCACGTTTATATTCTCGTTTTCATGTGTCAGAAATGCACAATCCTGTTTTCAATGTGACGATTACAAATGTCCCAGGACCCAATATTCCTTTGTACATGAATGGTCATCAAATACTCTCCATCATGGGTATGGCACCGATTATTGATGGTATGGGATTGATTATCACCATTTTAAGTTACAATGGTTTGGTGACAGTGAGTCCAACTTCTGATGCGAACTCGATGCCAGACATTGATGTTTTCACACGTTATTTGCGGGAATCGGCTAATGAATTAGAAGCTGCTATCCTGACACATCGCAAAGAAAAGACAGTCAAAACAACTAAAAAAAGTGAAAAAGCAGAGTCCGATAAACTGTTTGATGACTTGAAAAAGTTCTTAAAAAAACAACCTAAAACGGAAGAACCCAAAGGCGGTCTCTATCAATTTAATGTAACAGGCGATGTGCCAACAGAATGGAAAATTGACCTTAATTCAGTTCCTGGCACTGTCGTGAAAGGTGCATCTATCAGCCCCGATGTCATTTTTACCATTGAGGATGAACATCTTATGAAAATTGCAACGGGTAAATTGAATATCCAAACAGCGTTTATTCAAGGACGTTTGAAAATTGATGGCGATTTTGCACAGGCTTTACAGTTGGGTAAGATATTGGGAAAGATGTTGAAGTCGGAGGCTGCCGTATAGGTTGACAACATGTTCGGGGAACTTCGAAGTTCCCCGAACATAAACATCTCTTTTCAATTAAATAAGTAGAATAATGCAGCTTTTGAAATAACCATTTTTTCGCCACTGTGCGCCACATTCGGTACAACTTCTATTTTGTGGATTTTCCCTTTTTTTGAAAACAATTGCAAATATTCGTAGTAAAACTGTCCGCGTTCAAGGCGAAAACGACCTTGTAAGTTGCCTTCGCAGGATTTATCCAAACTGGGGTCATTCATATTCGTATCGCTGCCACCGAGGATAAAAACTATATCACGCTTCAAAAATTGCTGTTTTATGGTTTCTGTACCCACTTTTGCAGCATAGGGATTGAGTTTTTCACAACCTCTTGGGTATTCGTTGAAACTACGACAACCCGTTGTATCGGGTCGGGCAAAAGTCAAATTTGTCGCAGTTTTGATGGGCCGGCGATCATCAAAGTATAAATAAGTTGAGGGATTCATGACAATAAATCGAAATTGATACCCCCTCAGTATATCAACCATCGGAGTCATCCCTACATATCGAGAAACAAATTGCCCACCTGCTGAATGACCAACTATGATATTTTTTTTCAATTTTGGAAACAGTTTTGGGTTGCAAACTCTTGCAATCATAGAATCCACTAAGCTAAAACTGCTGAACGCATCTGACATCTTCCGTTTTTTACTCGAAACAGATTCATCGCCAACGCGCCAATTATTATTTGCCCAAAACAAATGATTTTCATTGTGTTTATGGTCTTCTAAGTCCTTTTCAGACGTGAATTGTGGTGAAATGAATAGCGTTTCATCGTCTTTATTCGCTGCTTTCACAGCCGCTTCACCCCATTCGTAGTAGTCCAAACCATTGCGTCTTGCGCCATGAATGTAAATAATCAATTGCTTGATATTTTTATTACGTTCAGCAATTGGGTGATTGCTTGCATAGCGTAAAGCATAAGTTTTTTCACCCTTTTTAATCTCAAAAATTGAAGGGCAAGGGCGTTCAACTTTTTTGACGGTATCCTCTTGCGCTGATATACTGAGGGGGATAGAAAAAGCAAAAAATAAGATTAAAAAGCGATTGATCATAGACATGATTTTTTTATGGTAAAATTAGACTAAAGTGTACCAAGTACCTTTTCCTACACCATTTTGCTGAATTTGCTCTGTTTTGACTAATTTTTCAATGTATTTCCTCAAACTGGGTCGAGAAAAACTGGTCATTTTTTCCAACTCCCCCATCGTAATGCGTCCTCTGGATCGCAATATTTCTAAAATAAGTTGAGCAGATTCGGGCTGTTGTGTCAGTAAAATATGCTCTCTACTGACCTTGATTTCTAAATTGTCTTTTTGTCTTTTCAATGATTTTAAAAAGAAAACGACCCACGATTGCCAATTGATTTGCGGCAAATTAAGGGTTACTTGGGTCTGCCGTAATGACAAATAATAAGCCGTTTTTTCTTGTTCAATAACTGATTCTAATGAACTATAAGGTACGTAACGATAGCCTGCTTTTAGCAATAAAAATGTTGTCAAAGCGCGAGACAATCGTCCATTTCCATCTTGAAAAGGGTGAATTGCCAAGAAACACATAATAAAAATAGCAATAATCAATAAAGGATGCAACTTCCCTTCGGTAAATGAGGTTTGCGTCCAAGCCACTAATTCTTGCATTTTAAAAGGCGTATCAAAAGGTGTTACTGTTTCAAAAACAACCCCCAATTCTTTTCCACTTGCATCTGTTGCCACTACGTGATTCGGTAGTTGTTTATACTGTCCTTTGTGCCATTGGTCTTTGTCGCTGTATTTCAAAAGCGTACTGTGCAATTGTTGGATAAAATTTTCCGAAAGAGGTATATCGTTGTAATGTAAAAAAATGGTGGTCATTAATTCAGCATAACCTGCCACTTCTTGCTCATCTCGGGTATCAAATTTTTGAACTTGTAAACCCAATAACAAGCGTTCAACTTGCCTATCCGTCAACTTATTACCCTCAATTCGGGTACTTGATCCAATACTTTCGATGGTTGCGACTTTTTGCAATTGCAGCAATTTGTCAGGAGCTAAATTGCCCAAAGCACGCCAAGCCCCTTTGAACTCATCAATTTCAGCAATGAGCATAAGTATCTGAGGCGTAATTTCTAATGTTTGCGTCTGTATCATTATTCATAATTTTAACCAAAAGTACGCATAAATAAACATTTAACGCAAATAATTAACCGAAATTAACCAAAAAAAATCCATTTTGAGTTGTTAAATCAAGTGTCGGCGTGACTTTGAGTCACGCCGAC
>JAYSQG010000515.1:0-7894 GCA_043721685.1 Saprospiraceae bacterium
AGGGGAGTCCAAACTTCTCACCCCTCACATCTATCATCTTTTCAGAACATCGCATCAAAAAACGTCTATTTTGATGCGGTGTTCTGAAAAGATGGGAGATGTTGTTAAGAGCAAAATTTTAAGTGAAAGAGGTGTTTTAAACTTTCGGATAGATTATTTCAAACCCAATTCTTCACCGATAGATTTCACTTTTTGTTGTAAACCAGCATAAACCGCATCAAAATCGGCGTTACGCTCTAATTTTCCAACGACACCGACATAAAACTTAATTTTAGGTTCAGTGCCAGAAGGACGGCAAGTGAATTTAGTACCATCAGCCGTGAAAAATTGAAGGACGTTAGACGATTCAATGCCCAATGTACCCGACGGAATAGTCACCGTTTTGTCCTTTTCTGTCCGTTTCAAACTTTTATAATCATCAATCCGAATGACCGCAGAACCTGCTAGATACTGAGGGGGGGCTGCACGGAAATTCGCCATCATTTCCTGAATTTCTTCCGCGCCCGTTTTACCTTTTTTAGTCAATGAAATAAGCCCTTCGTAGTAAAAACCGAATTTTTTATACACTTCCATCAACATATCAAAAAGGCTCAAACCTTTATCTTTGGCATAAGCCGTCAATTCTGCAATCATGGCGCAACTGGCAATAGCGTCTTTATCGCGCACAGCGTCACCAATAAGGTATCCATAACTTTCTTCACCACCACCGATAAATTGCTCTTTGCCTTCCAATTCTCTGATAACTTGGGCAATATATTTGAAACCCGTGAGTGTATTGTAGCATTTTACGCCAAAATCTGCTGCCATTTTATCAATCAAATCTGTTGTGACAATTGTTTTGCAGACAAACTCTTGACCGTGCAGTTTTCCTGATTCTTTCCACGCTTGAAGCAAATAATAAATGAGTAGGGTAGCTGTTTGATTGCCATTCAAGAGTTGGATTTCGCCATGGTGATTTTTAGCAGCAATACCCACACGGTCAGCGTCGGGGTCTGTACCCATCACTAAATCCGCATCAATTTCTTTTGCTTTATTGACAGCCATGGACATCGCTTCCGCCTCTTCGGGGTTCGGATAAACAACGGTTGGGAATTGCCCGTTACCTTTGGGTTCAGCTTGTTCCGCAATGACCGATACGTTTGTAAAACCCATCTTTTCCAAAACTTGTGGCACTAAGGTCACACCTGTGCCATGTATAGGCGTGTAAACGATTTTTAAGTCTTTTTGGCGTGCAATCGCTTGTTTTGAAATAGATAACGACAATATTTGAGCGATATATTTGTCATCTACCTCTTTATCAATTAAATGTATTTTGCTGCTATCGCCTTCAAATTTTATATCATCTATGGATTTGATTGCACTCACTTCCTCGATGATATTATTATCGTGTGGCGCAACCACCTGCGAACCATCGTCCCAATAAGCTTTGTAACCATTGTATTCTTTCGGGTTGTGTGAAGCCGTGACAACGACACCACTTTTGCAACCCAACAGACGAATTGCAAAACTCAATTCAGGCGTTGGACGCAAGCTGCTGAACAGATACACTTCGATACCATTTGCTGAAAAGATATTGGCGATAACTTGTGCAAATTCATCTGACTTGATGCGACAGTCATGAGCAATCGCCACACTTATTTTTTCATCTTTAAAACACTTATTCAAATAATTGGCAAGCCCCTGTGTTGCTGCGCCAACGGTGTAATTATTCATCCGATTGGAGCCAACACCAAGCAATCCACGCAATCCGCCCGTTCCAAATTCTAAATCTTTATAAAATGAATCTGTTAATTCGGTTGTATTGTTGTCGTCAATGAGTTTTTGAATCGTGGCTTTGGTTGCGGCATCGTAACTGCCTTTTAGCCATTGATTGACTTTGTTTTGTACAGCCTTTTCGAGCATAGTTTTTAATTTTTGATTTCAAAAAATTTAAAATGTCACTTAATGCAAATATAGAAACTATGTTTAGACGACCAATCTCTTAGAGGCGTTTTTTATTTTATCAACTCTTTTACCTGCACTTCCAAATCAAAATTAACCGTAGAAATCGCAGAAGAAACTCTAACAACCGTTGTTACCAAAGAGTCATAGGTCCGTTTAGATAAAACAACAGAACCGCCATTTGCGAGTTCGTATTCAATGTCGTCTTTTTCTCTATTTTGATGCTTCTGATGCGCTGGCGGTTGCCGTTTGTCATTATTATTTGTCGAAAAATGCCTTAGGTGGCGGCAAAAAACACGATTCTTGGAAAAGTTTTATCAAGGAAAATGCGGATAAGGTGGCGAAGTGCCCCCTCTGTAAAAGGTGTTTTCAGCCTTTATTCATTAAATAACTTGTTAATCCAATCAATAAAACGAAAACAGTTTTTTTCATCTGTCGATAAGTATTTTTTTGTTATACTAAGACCCATTGGCGTTCCAGGATCTTCTTGTAAAGCAAGCCAAGAATGAATAATTGCTTTTGATTTGTGGATTAGTAGGTATTTATTTAGTTTCTCACTTTCAATATTATTGAGATTCGTGTTGACAATGGGAAAGAGTTTATCATCATTAGGCACTAAAAATGAAATAAAATCTTCTAACATTCCATTCAAATTGTTATTCGGCATAATCCATACTCCAATATCCATATTTTCTGTTTGTTTCAAAATAAGCCCACTTTCGGGTAAATCTATTGGAATACGATAACCTTGCGCATTAAGAATATCGCTCAAAGAAGTCCAACGACTTGCTAAATTTGTATCAGCATCTATGATAATGCCGATTGTTATAATTTCTGATTGCTTTAATCTTGTTGGAATTTGTTCATATATATTACTTATTCCCTTACAATCTATTACATCAAATGATTGGTAAACTTTGAACTTCTCGCACAAAGCCCATATCACATGTATATCATCATTTCCTGCTACTAAAAGTTGTTGGTTATATTTTTTTTCTGATTTCATTAGCGGGTTTCAATATTATTATCACTTGCGATTTTTAACTCTTTTGCATTATATTCAACTTGTTTAATCATACCATTCTTATTATCAAGACGAATCAATTTCCCATCAAGTGAATTATGAGGGCTATTTAAAATACTTTTAAATCCTTCAATACAATCTTCACTATGAGTGGTTGCAAAGACTTGAACATTTAATTTTTCTGCTAGACTAAAAACAATTTCCCATAACTTTTCCTGTACAGAATAATGTAATCCATTTTCAAATTCGTCAATGAGTAAATAGCCATTATCTGCATTTACTAATGCTAATATAATAGTTAAAATACGATTTGTTCCATCACCCATACTACGAACAGGAAATACATTTTGAGATGTCGATAATTTAATAACAGCAGTTCTTTCTCGTGTACTTTCCTCAATAAAAGCTATTCTCTCCGTTGATGGCTCAATAATTTTTAGTGCATCAATAACAAAGTTCTCCTTCGGTGAAAGAGTAATATTATCCCATAGCTTTCCATTTATTTCTCGGTCAATATTTTTTGTTCGAATAAATTGGAAAACTCCATTTGTACTAAGTCCTCGTAGCCCAAACCGTCCAGGTCTATTTTCTTCAAGAGATAGAATATAAGAATTACTTCCAAGTCGGATTTCAAGTCCTACTTTATAATTATCAAACTCCAATTCCAATTCAGTTTCTAATGCAACTTTTTTTTTGCGGATGATACCTCCATCAGTATCTTTTTGTACATCTTCAAAATATCTTACAAAACAAAAAGATAAAGATTGCTCAGATGGCTGCCCCTTTCCGAACAATGTATTTTCTAAAGTACCAATAATAATTGCATTATCTTTGGTAAAATTGACCTGTCTATTCCGAAATAATGACGATATAGTTTTTACATTAGATTGTATTGGATTTTCACTTGCATCAATTCTTTTAAAACCTTCTCCTCTTTCTTCTAGTAAATGATATATTGTAGATAAATCGCCTTTCGAAGCATAAATTGCAATCGCTTCTAAGATGGTTGATTTACCAGTATTATTCTTACCTGTAATAAGGTTAACCCGTCCTAAAGACTGGATTTTGAGTTCTTTTAAGTTGCGATAATTTTTTATGTATAATGAATTTATCATTGTATTATTCTTAAAAATAGTTATTTTTATCAGCAAAGATAATTCTTTTTGCAAGAGTTTCTGAATTGGCTTATCCAATATTTATCATTGTCTAAACTGTAATTTTAACACCAAAATAATAAAAAATTCTCACTTTGGGTTTAATATTTACCCAAACGCAATATTTTTTTTCTCCAAAGGTTTTAACTCTTGCCAACTAAAAAGCTAATTTTACATTTTACTTTCATAAAAAATTGACAATCAATACCTTACAAGATATGAACAAAGCACTTTTACCTGTATTTCTTATTGTTTTATTCCCATATTTTTTATTTTCACAAAACGATTTAAAAATCGGCGAATGGCGTACGCACCTGCCGTATCGCAATGGTTTGAGTGTCACGCAAACCGAGAACGATGTCTATTGGGCTACTGGTTTGTCTGTTTTGAAGATGAATAAAACGAGTTTGACGATTGAGAAATTAGACAGACTCAATACGTTGACTGATGTAGGTGCAAGCCTTGTTAGATTCAATAAAGCAGCAAAAACGCTGTTTGTTGCCTACGAAAATAACAATATTGACCTCATACGGACAGAGGATAATGCCAAAAATTTGAACTTACCAGACATTAAAAACAACAGTTCAATCTTGGGCGATAAGACTATTTATGACGCTTCTTTTTTGAATGATACAGCATATTTGGCTTGCGGTTTTGGCATTTCAAAGCTCGATATGAGACGTGGGGAGTTTGTTTATACAACATTTACAAAATTAAAAACATACAGTGTCGCCGTTTTTGAAGGCAAAATATGGGCAGCTACTGAGGGGGGTATATATAACGTGTCGAATGATGCGCGATTGAATTTAGCCGATTTTAAAGTATGGACAAAATTAGACGCTTCTTCGGGCTTCCCGAATCAATACACAACAAAGGTCTTGACCGTTTATGACAATAAATTGTACTTCGATTTGAATGACAGTCTTGCTGTTTTACAAAACAATAGACCCCTCAGTATCCGCTATGAAAATGGTTTTAAAGTTCAGTTTTTGACGGCTGAAAGCCAAAATTTGCTCGTTGGTTTTGGAAGCAAAGATCCTTTTGGCAATGGTAAAACCTTGATTTTCAATAAGAACGGGACATTTAAAAACGTTGGAGGCAGTTGTGTCAATCGTCCGCTTGGGGCAGTTGAAGATGCCACGGGGCGCATTTATTTTGCTGACCAATTCAATGGCTATCGCTTTTTGAACAAAGCAACTGATGCCAACTGTAATGTCGTCGAATTTGACTCACCTTACTCCCGCGAATCGAGTGATATTGCTGTGACAGATACCTCCGTTTGGGTCGCTTTCGGTGGATTAACAGGCATCAATCCACGCGACAATAGCGAAGGTTTTGCTTCTCTAATCAATGGTAAATGGTTGAATTATAATGGTTTATATACACAGATTCTGAATGATAGTTTTATAAGTCGTGATTTTCACAATGTTGAAATCAATACAAAAACAGGTAAGGTTTATGCAGGTTCAGTTCAAAATGGATTAGTTGAATTGGTCGGCAATAAAGTCAGCAAAATATATAATGCCTCAAATTCACCAATCAGTGCTGCGTCAGCAGACCCTTTTCGTCGCCGCGTCACAGGCTTGGCTTTTGATAAAAGTGGCAATTTATGGGTGTCAAATAACCTCGCGAATAATCCCGTCATTGTCTTGAAAGCGGATGGTAAATGGGCGAAATTGGCTAACGTTCCTGCTGCCAATATTTTTCAAGTCATTGTTGACGGTTCGGGTATCAAATGGTTCATTGTCAGTGGCTCGCAATCGGGTATTTTACTCTATGATGAAGGCAAAACAATAGACGATATTTCTGACGATAAAATACGAATACTCGACAACTCAAATTTGCCAAAAGAACAGCAGAGCGCAAGTATTAATTACTTAGTCAGTGACCTCAACGGCGAAGTTTGGGTGGGTACATCAAGTGGCGTTTGCGTATTTCGTTGCGGCAGCGACCCTTTCAGAACGTCTTGTAATGCCTCGCTAATTGTCAATTCATTAGGCAGTATCAATGAATATTTGTTGCGTGAAAAAAACGTCAATGTTATAGCCGTTGACGGAGCAAACCGGAAATGGTTTGGTACGTCAAGCGGTTTATTCGTTACGTCGGCAGATGGCAAAGAGGAAATATTGAAATTTAACACCGAAAACAGCCCTTTACCAAGCAATAATATAACATCATTGGCGATTAGACCAAATGGCGAGGTGTTTATTGGCACTAACAAAGGTTTAATGAGTTACAGAAGCACCGCTACTGAGGGGGGCGAATTTAACAACGAAAGTAAGGTTTTGGCATTTCCAAACCCAGTTCGTCCTGACTATGATGGTCCTATTGCGATAAAAGGTTTTACCCGCGATGCTGATGTGAAAATAGCTGATGTGAATGGCAATGTCGTTTTTGAAACCCGCGCACTCGGCGGTCAAGCGATTTGGGAAGGACGTGATTTTAATGGGAATAGGGTAGCGACAGGCGTGTATCTTGTTTTGGCAACGAATACTAAGAATTTAGATGCGCCAGATGCGGTGGTGACGAAGATTTTGTTTGTGAGATAAGGTATTTGTTTGCAAATAAGTGTTGAAATGGCATAAATAGATAAAAATACTGAGGGGTCTATTTTTCAATCTACAAAGGTTTCTTTTATGATGGCTTTTGTTTTTTCAATTTCTTTTGTCGTTAATTTCCCTAATTTTTTCACGATTCTAATTCTATCAACCGTTCTGATTTGGTCTAAAACTATCCAACCCTTCGTTTTTTCTTGTTTGATTTCGATTCTGGTTGGATATGGTTTTGAACTACTTGTCAATGGTGCCATGACAATCGTTTGCAGATATTTATTCATTTCGTTTGGCGATATGACAACGCAAGGACGCGTTTTTTTCATTTCGCTTCCGACAGTAGGGTCAAGGTTTACCAAAACGATGTCGTATTGACTTATTTCCATTCTTCAAAAGTTTCGTCTTCAAAAATATCATCAATCAAGAGTTTATCATCGCCATTTTCGTGCATCAATTGAAATGATTCTCCCCAACCTTTTCTGGGTTTCGCTTTGGGTTTCAAGATGATATGCTCTTTTTCCAAAATCAATTCCACGGTATCATTGATATTATATTGCTCTAAAATTGTTTTTGACAATCTAATGCCTTTTGAATTTCCGATATTTATAACTGAAATTTCCATAATAAATTATTTTTGTTATTACAAAGTAATTACTTTTATTTCAGATTTACAAGTTTTTCAACCTTTTTTTTTAAAATTTTAGAAACCCTTTCTGAATTTACTTTATTCAAAGTGTAACTACTTAATCTAAATCTTTACATACCCATTTTGTCAAATTTTCATTATTTACAGTTCCTTTATACATCAAAAAGACAATATCTGTATCTGGAATCCCATATTTACAAAAGTCTTTACTGATTTTTTTGAATACGCGAATTTCTGGATAAATAGGTACATTTAATTCTTTCATTGACCATTTGTTTACATCAATTACTTTACCTCCTTGAATATCTGTATCTAATTTTAAAAAACAATCATCAAATTCATGATTTAATAGTTCAATATATTTATCTGAAACAGCAATATAAAAGATTTTACTTTTTTCAGAATAAAGACTAAATGATAAGTAGTCATCCCATTTTTCAAAAAAATTAAGGATTGGTAGTAATCCTAATAATAAAATATAAAGATAGTTCAATAAATTTGTTTTAATATTTATTGATTTTAAAGATTTGAAATTAGAATCATCTTTATAAAATAATGTAGTTACTAATAATATCAT
>JAYSQG010000516.1:0-8705 GCA_043721685.1 Saprospiraceae bacterium
TGCATCAAGGCGGGCTTATCGGTGGTGGCAAGCAAAAACCGATTATTGAGTTTTATAATTCAAAGATGAAACTCGTCCGCAGCCGTGAGTTGGATTTGGGTTACAAAGGTAAAGAGCGTTTCCTTAAAGATGTCGTCATGGTCGGCGGTCGTTTGTGGATGTTGTCGTATTTCTACAACGAAAAGCATGAAAAAACCTATCTTTTTGCACAAGAAGTCAATAAATCAACATTGAATTTGACAAAAGATATGGTAATGATTGGTGAACAAGACGAGACGAACCGCGAAAAACAAGATGTTTTCAGTTTGGCGCAATCACGTGATAGTTCTAAAATTGTCATTTTCAATCGTCAGCCGAACTCCAAAGATGGGCAGTCGTTTTCTTTAGCTGTTTACGATGCTGATTTTACACAGCAGTGGGCAAAAGAAGCCAAATTGCCTTATGGCAAAAAGAATTTCAGCGTCGAAGACTATCAAGTGGACAACAAAGGCAATGTCTATCTCTTAGGCATTATATATACTGAGGGGTCAAATCGCTTAGAAAGACGGGGCAAAGCGACGTATCAATATGATATAGTGGCTTACCTAAAAGATGAAACAATTGATGTTCAGGAGTATAAAATCCTTTTGAAGGAGAAGTTTGTAACGGATTTGACTTTCCGTATTGCTGATGATGGCGACATCGTTTGTGCTGGTTTTTACTCCGAAAAAGATGCAAAAGGCATGAAAGGCTCTTGTTTTTTTAAAATAAATCCACGTACAAAAGATATGACGAGTATCTCAACCCGTGAATTTGATTTTAATTTTGTCACAGCCAATTTGTCTGATAGAAGTAAAATGCAAGCCAAAGCTGCTGTTGACCGTGATGATAAAGAACGTGCGCCAGAGCTTTTTGATTATTCACTCGATAAACTCATTATGCGCAGCGACGGTGGTGTGATATTGGTTGCAGAACAATATTTTGTTGAAGAACGGATGCTCAACAATAATATGTATGGTTACAGTCCTTATGGATTTAGTCCTTATGGATTGAACTCGTGGAGTTCACCTTATTATTCGTCGTGGAACGACCCTTACGGCTATCGTAATAACCGAGGTAATCGTCGTTCAGATTTTTATTTTAATTACAATGACATCATTGTTGTCAATATTCAGCCTGACGGCGAAATTGCATGGACGACACGCATTCCCAAACGCCAGATTTCTACCAATGATGGCGGCATGTATTCGTCTTATGCGATGAGTATTGTAGCAGATAAATTGTATTTTGCTTACAATGAAAATCCGAAAAACCTTGACCCAAATCGCACTAAAACCGTTGCCGAAACACCTGATAAATACTCGGTCGTCACACTCGCAGAAGTCGCACGTGACGGCAGTTTGAAGCGTTATCCGATGTTTTCAAACAGAGATAAAGGGGTTGTGACACGTCCTAAAATTTGCAGACAAGTTGGTCGCAGAGACATGGCTGTTTATGGTGAAAGTGGACGGACATATCGGTTTGGGGTTTTGAATTTTGATTGATTGAATCTCGAAATTGTAGATAGGCAATACGGTACGATATTGGCTATTAAGAATTTGCTTTAAAAATCTTTAGAAAAGCTGCGTTTTCAAGCGAAAACGTGGCTTTTCTATTGGATAACACTTGTGGCATTAGTATGGACTTTACTCAAATTTAAAACCAATGGCGATACTACAACTGTCAAAAATTTTCCTGAAATTAAATCGTTTGCACGAGCAGTTGTAAATTCTTGTAGTTTTCAAAAAAGTAGCTTTATTTTTTATGCCTTTGAGGACAGTACATTTGTCATGAATACACGCAAAATTGGATTTGATGGTACTTTGATTGCTCGAAATATTATGCCTGCCAGTGACTTTCATGTGAGCCCTATTGCCCCATCAATTAGCACATTAGATGGTGGTTTTTTGGTACCAGATTCGTTATCTATGACTAAATTGGATAGTATGGGTCGGTTTGTCTGGCGTAAAATAATAGGTATTTCTAACCTTGTACCCTTAAACCCGCCTATATATTATCACTATCTTTTTGCTGCTACAACTTCGGATGGTGGATTTTTAGGCATTCAGAATAACCCTGCTTTGAAAAATTTAGAAATACGAAAATTCAGCCCAGATGGTACACTTCAATCGTCTAACTTCTGGTCATATAGCAATACAATTACTTTTCCCAGTTTGGTTAAAATGAAAAATAGTGGATATTTATTGGCTTGTAGAGATTCAAGTAATAAGACGCGATTGATCAGATTTAATGAATATGGTTACTTTTATCCTTATTTCATCAAAGGCAATATTTTCAGCGACAGAGATGACAATTGTAGAATAAGTGGTGGCGATATTGGCATACAAAGAGTCATTGTTGTTGCAAAAAAGACAGGACAGCCAGATATTTTAGCTCTTTCAGATTCAAATGGCAGATATAATCTGAATGTAGATGTGGGTACATATACCGTGAGTATCGTGAATCCGAACAATTTTATGATACCATGCACCCCCTCAGTAACAAAGACGATAAGCACCTCAAATCCATTAGATTCCTTTGATTTTCCTTTGAAATCTACTTTTTATTGCGGTTTGATGCAAGTTGATGTCGCTACGCCACGTTTGAGACGCTGTTTCAACAATAACTATACAGTCAATTATTGCAACAAAGGCACTGCCACGGCGACAAATGCCTATGTGAATATCACCTTAGACCCGCTTTTGGAATTTACATCTTCCGATAAACCCGTTGCAGCTGTTAATGGACGAACATATCGTTTCAATTTAGGCGATGTGGCTATCAATGATTGTCGGACTTTCGATATTGTGGCACGTGTTCGGTGTGGCGATTCGACGCGTTTGGGTCAGACTTTGTGTGTGGATGCTAAAATTTTTCCAGATACTTTATGCGCTGTGGACAGCAGCTTTTGGTCGGGTGCCAGCCTAGTGATTGATGGTTCTTGCCAAGGAGATTCTGTTACCTTTCAAATTCGGAATGTAGGTAGAGCCACTTCCTCTTTTTTGCAAGCAATAACCATAGAAAACGAAACGGCACGCCAGTATAACAACATACAATTAGCCGTAAACGGTGTTTTTACTAAGAAATACCCTGCCAATGGCAATACATGGCGTATGTCTGTCAATCAACAGGCAAATCATCCGCGTTCAACACAACCCACAGCCTTTGTAGAAGGTTGTCGGAGCAATGGCTCAACGTCTTTTGTAACAGGTTTTGCGGCTAATTTTTCTAACGACGATGCGGATATTTCTTTTGATAAAGATTGCCAACCCATCATCGGGGCTTTTGACCCGAATGACAAAATTGGCTACCCAATTGGAACAGGTACGACAAAAGCAATTGGTCAAAATCAAGACATTGAATACATGATTCGCTTTCAAAACACAGGCACAGATACCGCTTTCACAGTGGTTATACGCGATACGATTGATGCCAACCTTGACCTTTACAGCATCCAATGGGGCGCAAGTAGCCATAAATACAAACCTGAAATTTATGGGCAAATATAGTGAAATTCACCTTCGATAATATCCTTTTGGTTGACAGTTTCACCAATGAGGTTAAGTCAAATGGTTATGTCAAATACCGCATCAAACAGAAAAAAGATGTAGCGTTTGGGACGAAAATTCAAAACTCGGCGGGTATTTATTTTGATTTTAACGACCCTGTTTTAACCAATAAAACATTGCACACGGTCAGTAAAAACCTCATTTCTGCCATTTTTGACAGACCAACAACTTCCAATGTATCAGTGAAATTGTTTCCAAATCCAGCAACAGAAATTGCTTATTTTGAGCTAACAGATACCCAGTATTGTCATTCCAATATTGATTTATCATGGTGCCAGAAAATGGAAATATAAGCGGCTTTATGACTATTTTGCTAAGTATTTACCCCAAACCATCTTAGATTATGTTTCTTTTCCGAAGTACATCGTTATAGATTTACAAGCAATGCCTGATGCGGATATTGAAGCTGCCATTGATTTGGGCGAACTTCAGGCTGCTTTTATAGCTTTGAAACATGCAAATGACAAAGAATTTTTTCAGCAAAACTTAGCAGAAATACTTAAATTTGCAGAAACTTCAAAGCCATCGCTTTTGTTTAAAACGTATCTGAGAATGCTCATGGAATATTCTGAAAGGCGTTCAAAATTGGATAATATAAAATTTAGTGAAATTGTTGAACAATTAAAACCTGATAAAAAAATGGCAACTGCATTTAAATCAATCTTTGACGTAGCAGAAGAGAAAGCTATGGAAAAAGGAAAGGAAATAGGCATGGAAAAGGGCATCGCTATTGGCGAAGCTAAAGCCAACCAAAAAGCGCAAGAGTCTAAACGTCAAGCGATATTAAAACTCATGAAAACGACACGTTTGGAAAATTTTCAAATTGCAGAAGCATTTGATTTGCCGATTACTTTTGTGGAAGCGATTCGCTTAGAGGTGAATGCGACAAAATCATAAGTTCAGGGAATGTTCAGAAAAGTGTGTCCACTGACCATTGTTGCACGTAGATATTCCGATTCAACGAAAGACAACTTTGATATTTATCTGCCCAATTGGTTAGCAAAGTACAACAAGTTGATTTATACAACTTTTTTCATCATCATCGTTTGTGGCTTAATTTATAGAATGTTCTAACTGTAATCATACGACACAATGATTGTTGTCATTATCCCCCCCTCAGTATTTTACTACTTTTGGTCAATTAATTATTGAAACACAGGTATAGTAACCATAAAAATGAAAGATATGACAACCATACTCGTCACAACCGACTTCTCAACAAATTCAAAAGCAGGTATCCGTTTTGCTTTGCAATTGGCTTCGCAAACGCCTTGTAAATTGGTCTTTTACCATGCTTTAGAACTCATGACTCCGACAGCTTGGCGCAAAGAGGATGCTATCAAATTTGTAGAAAATGCCATCAAAAAGGTCAATAAAGAATTAGATAGTTTTATCAAACCTATCTTCAGACAAACCAAAATTCAACCGAATGCTTATGAAAACGTCGTTGATATAGGTATGGGTGTAGATAATATGATTGTCAATTACGCAAAGGAAATTCAGGCAGATTACATCTGTATGTGTACCAGAGGTGCGGGTATTTTGAAAAAAATCATTGGTACGAATGCTTCAACTTTGGTCAATACATCGCCTATTCCTGTGATTATTGTGCCGCATAATTATCGCATAAAACCTATCACAAAAGTAGGTTATGCTTCGGATTTTGAAAAAATTGACACAGAACTGAAAACGGTTACTCAATTAGCCACTTCATTGAAGGCAAACGTGGATGTTTATCATTTCTATTATCAATTGCACAGAACAGACAATAAGGCAGCTTTTGAAGCCATTAAAGCCAAATATGAATCAGAAAAAGTGAGTTTTTATGTGCCAAAACTGCATTTAGAGCAATCACTCGTTGAAAATCTGCAACATGCCATCAAAAATAAGCGACCATCTATGTTGGTTATGTTCACAAAACATAAAACGAACTGGTTTGAGCGTTTCTTTTTTGAAAGTAAAACGGTTGAAATGACTTACGACATTAAGGTTCCTTTGCTTGCCATTAGAAAGTAAAAAACATAAAAAAAGGCTCAATATACTGAGGGGTTCTATTTTTCTATTATTTTTGAAATTATGAATGAAAATGCAACCAATATCTCATCCCTTTCTATCCGACAGTTGGCTTTTATATTAATGATTGCCTTAATCGGGAGCCTTATTTTTTGGCAATTAAACAACTTCATCCCTGCTTTTTTGGGTGCTTACACTTTGTATGTTTTATTCCGAAAATGGATGTTTAAGTTAACAAAAAAGCTCAAAGGACGTGCTGTTTTGGCAGCGTCTCTCTTGATGATAATGTCTTTTATCATCATACTTTTGCCTATTAATGGCTTGTTGAGTATTCTTTCTTCCCGTATTTTGCCAGAGATAAAACATTCGAATGACGTATGGGCTTCTGTCCAATCACTGATTCATAATTTGGAACAGCAATATGGTTTTATCATTCTCAATGAAAAAAACCTCCATAACATAGGAGAATGGGGTATGACTGAAATGCAAAAAGTGGTTGGTGCAACTTTCAATGGTTTGATAACGGTCATTGTCATGTATTTTATCTTGTTTTTTATGCTTACCGAAGCCCGAACGCTTGAAAAAGTCCTATACAAGTGGTTGCCTTTGAAAGAACAAAGCGCCCTTCATTTAAAAAAAGAACTCAATAATTTAGTTGTTTCTAACGCCATTGGTATCCCACTTGTCGCTTTGATACAAGGCATATTTGCCCTCATTGGCTATTGGATTGCGGGTGTTCAAGAACCGTTTATTTGGTTTATCGCAACGTGTGTGGCAGCCGTTATTCCTATTTTAGGTTCTGCTTTGGTCTATGTGCCGCTTGGCATCATGCTTATCGCACAAGGTCAGACAACATGGGGCGTTTTTTTACTTTTGTATGGTTTTCTTGTTATTGGTTCAGTTGATAATATCTTTCGGTTTTGGCTTCAAGAAAAGATTGGTAATATTCATCCTTTGATAACCATTTTTGGGGTCATTATAGGTCTCAATCTTTTTGGTTTCATCGGTTTGGTTTTTGGTCCAATTTTGATTTCACTCTTTTTATTATTGGTTGAAATATACCGTAAAGAGTTTAATGAAAAACCTATCGAAGAAATCGAAACCTGATATGCGCCCTTGTATTTGAATGATAAATGGGCGAATTTTGTACTTTTAATAATCATTTTCACTAAAAACGCATCTTATGAAAACTGTAAAAGAACTCAACGACGACATCCTAAAAATGACAATGAAGATAAACGAGCATCATCCTGAATTGTCGAAATACCTTGAAGAAATGCCCGACACCATTCCAAATGTTGCTGACCCGCACATGGATCAGGAAACGCTTCTTAAATATCACGAATCTTTGGTGACTTTAATGAAGCAATATGAGGTCAATCATCATTAATATTTAAAAAACTATGAAAGTAGCTGTATTCAGTACAAAACCCTACGACCGCACCTATCTCGATAAATTCAATGCAGAGAACCATCATGAACTCACTTATTTTGATGCTTCGTTGAATGTCAATACCACAAATTTAGCCATTGGTTTTGAAGCCGTTTGTGTATTCGTTAGTGATAAAATTGATAAAGAAACGATTGGGAAATTAGCGAAAAATGGCATAAAACTCATTGATTTGCGTTGTGCAGGTTTCAATAATGTGGATTTAGAGGCAGCCGCAGAACACCACATTAAAGTATTAAGAGTGCCTGCTTATTCGCCGCAAGCAGTGGCAGAACACGCTGTGGCTATTATTTTAACGCTCAACAGGAAAACACATAAAACCTACAACCGTGTAAGAGAAGGGAACTTTTCATTGGAAAACTTGATGGGTTTTAATCTCTATGGCAAAACCGTTGGCGTTATCGGAACAGGAAAAATAGGGGAGGCTTTTTGTCACATCATGCAAGGTTTTGGTTGTAAAGTGTTGGCTTATGACATTCATGAATCTCTAAGTTTGAAAGAAAAAGGCATAGAATACACATCTTTGGAAGCCATTTTAAGCGATTCTGATATTATTTCGTTGCATTGTCCGCTCACACCGCAAACACATTATCTCTTTAACAGCGAGTCATTTTCTAAAATGAAAAAAGGTGCTATGCTCATAAACACCAGTCGAGGTGGTTTAATCAACACCAAAGACGCTATAAAGGCATTAAAAAAAGGTCAATTAGGTTATTTGGGCATTGATGTCTATGAACAAGAAGAAAATTTGTTCTTTAATGATTTATCAGAAAGTATCATTAAAGATGATTTGATACAAAGGCTGGTGTCTTTTCACAATGTCCTCATTACGCCACATCAAGGTTTTTTCACGCACGAAGCGTTGAGCCAAATTGCGATTACGACGATGAAAAACTTTACGAATTTTGAAAAGGGCGTTGCTTCTGAAAACGAGGTGCGTTTTGAAAAAGTAAAGGCATAGAAAAACGGCGATAAGATTGCATCGCATCTTATCGCCGTTTTATTTTAAAACTGAAAAATTATTACTTTTCAGAATAAGTCTTCTTATAATTCTCAAAAGTTTGCGTTTTAAAGGCTTCTTCTACCGTAAAACGCAGTTCGGGTAGCAATTGTTCAGGCGTTTTGTAACCAGGAGAAATCGCTGTGCGCTCATATTTTTCAGTCAAATAAACAATACTTGGATAACCCATATTGCCATCGAGCAAGGCATAAGCCAATGTATGAACACCATTCCGTCCGCCACCTTTTTCAGGAGAAATAAAAGCGAAGTCTTTATTGTCGAAGCGAATGGTGTCGTGCCCTTCAGCATCGAGTTTGACGCAGTAGTAATATTTGTTGAGATAATCCGCAATCGTGTCATTCGTAAACGTTTGTTTATCCATGACTTTACACCAACCACACCACGATGTGTAAACGTCAACGAGTATCTTTTTCGGTTGCGTTTTATTGGCTTCGGCGGCTTCTTCCCATGACAACCACTTGATTTTTTCAACGGTAATGGTTGGTTTAGGCGTTGTTTGTTTGTATGTTAATGCCGCAATTGCAAAGCAACCTACAAGCAGAAGGACAGGCAAAATAATTTTTTTCATGTATGAAACAGCGATTAAATGATGATAAAAAAGAATTTTACTGAGGGGAGGTTTAGATTTTTACTC
>JAYSQG010000517.1:0-8033 GCA_043721685.1 Saprospiraceae bacterium
ATCAAAAATTGATAAAATTGCCGCCAATACGCTCAAAGAATGTATGCAAACCGTCTTTGAAGATGGTCCAAAACGTGACCATCGGTTGTGGATTGGCGATTTGTATTTGCAATCTATGGCGAATAATTATTCTTTTAAAAATTACAACCTCACAAAACGGTGTTTGTATCTTTTAGCATCACTTTGTACTGAGGGGGGGTACTTGCCATCAAATGTTTTTGAAAAACCAAAGCCGCACAATCAAAAAGGTGCGCCTTTTTTGTTTGAGTATTCGTTGTTATACAATCCATTACTTTTAGGTTATTTAAAAGCGACAAATGATAAAGCAACAGTTGAAGAGTTGTGGGTGGTCGCTAAAAAGCAATTGGACAATCCTAAAAAATTTCTGTTAGAAAATGGGCTTTTTGATAATACGGCGGCAGCAAAAAGTGGTTGGTGGATATTCGTTGATTGGAAAGAGGATTTGGATAAACAGGCGGCTCTTCAAGGCATTATCATTATGTCGCTGCGCAAAACGTTGGAATTGGCTAAACTTTTAGGCAAAGAAAAAGAGGTTGCTGAATTGCCTAATTTGATTGAAAAAATGACAGAAGGCGCAAAAAAGCAGCTTTTTGATGCCCAAAAAGGCGTTTTTGTGAGTGGAAAAGACAAGCAAATTTCTTATGCCTCGCAAGCATGGATGGTGTTAGCTAATGTTGTGGACAAAGAAACGGGCAAAAAAGCTTTGATAAATGCTTTAAAACAAGAGAATGTTGTTAAGCCGGGCGGACCGTATTTGATGCACTATTATGTCGAGGCGATGATACAAGTCGGTATGCAGCAAGAGGCTAAGGACGAATTGGTGCGTTATTGGGGCGATATGGTCGAAAAAGAAGCGGATACATTTTGGGAGGTTTTTGACCCCAAAAATGATTTTATTTCACCTTATGGCTTTTATCCGATGAACAGTTATTGCCATGCGTGGAGTTGTACGCCTTTGTATTTTATTAGGAAATATCCTGAAATTTTTCAGAAATAGCCTTGAAAAGCCGTTTTTACTGAGGGGGTATTTTCATTTTGGAAATAGAGGAATGACGGTTATAAAATCGCTGAATTTTGTGAAATCGCTTTCATTATGCGTTAAAATGTAGGGGATATTGTAAACAGATAAGGTTGCCGCAACGTAAAAATCAAATATGTCTTTATGAGTTGTTAGTTGAGGAAGTAATTTTAGCCACTGTGATAAAACATCGGCATTTTCATAAATAACATTAAAACGATTCTGAAACTGAACAACATTTTGCTGTACAATTTTGGATTGAATTTTTAAATCAAGTTTATTATAGGCAGCATTTCGCATCGTGAGGTTTGTATATTCACGTAAAATTTGGCTACTGATATATAGCCTATTTTTTAAAAATTGTAATTCTCTCAAATGCGTAATCGCTTGTTTGCCATTGACTGAATTTAAGTCGTTACCATAATACAGAATATTGGTATCTACAAAAATGCGAGAATTAGAGACGGTCGATAAAGTTGTCTTCATATATTGAATAGCGGTTTATAATTATATCCGTTGGAACAGGAATTTGTCCCATTCCTTCTAATGGGTTTAAGGGAATAATATCCTCGTCTTCGATAGGAAGTTGAGAATCTGGTTCAATATTATTGCTTGTTTTCGCATCCATTTTTGTTGTTTTCTCTTGTTTTTTCAAAAGAGAATTAAGAAAAAGGCGCAATTCGTCCATGTTTTCAGGACTTAGAAGATTAATACTATTGATTATTGTAGCATCCATTTTTTAAAATTTTAAGACAAAATAAGTCAAATTTAAGGAAAAATACAAATTTTACTGAGGGGGGTATCATTCCTCTTTTTTACCCTCAATTTCATTTGTTTTTTCTTTATTTGTCAAAAGATGTAGATAATTTTCTTTTGATACGACAATCGTGTTTTGAACTGTTTCAAATCGTTTTCGAGCTTCACCTGCGGCACTGCCTCCTTTCAAAGCTGCATCGTGATTTTCTGTAAAACCTTGAGCGTCAAGGCTCATAGCGTTCAAGCGAGTTGCTTCTTCGCCCAATGCACTGAAAATGAGTTCAAGCGGCGTCATGTGGTCTCGAAGGTTTTCTTTTGCTAAATTTTTGTATTGACTGTGTTGAGAAGGCGTTAAGCCAAAAGTGGCTTTGGCAATTTCAGCCGTTAAAATCGAGTATTCCTGACCTTCTTTGACACCGCGTTTTTTCCATTCATCGGTCAAGCGTTTTCGGGCTTCGATGCTTTGTTGGCGGCGTTCAATCCATTCGTCAGAATAACCTTTTAATCGGTAGTAGTCAATGCTGCGTTGGGCAGCTAGTTCAGGATTTTCGATTTCTTCAAGACGTTCTTTGCCGACATTGGCGAGCCACATTTTGAAAGGCTCGGCTTTGGGTGACGGAACGGACATGATGAGACGCAGTACCCCCTCAGTATTGGTTGCATCGGTTTTATAACTTTTGCCATCTGACGATTTCATTTTCAGTTGGCTACAAATTGTAGCCAACTGAGGTTCACGAACTTTCAGTACGCTCCAATATTTGCGTGGATTGGTGCTGTCTGTTAAGACTTCGATGACATCAATTACTGAAAAATACCATTGGTCATTGTGCCACTCGCGGCGGACTTGTTTTTCTTGAAAAAGCGCAATATTTTTATTTTCCATTTGAAAGTTATATTGCTTTTTTGTCATTCTGAACGTAGTGAAAGAATCTGTTGTAACTGTTTATTCAGATTCTTTCACTGCGTTCAGAATGACAAAAAAGAGTGATAAAAAACAAAGGTAAAAAGAATAAAAACAACCAAATAGTTTCAAACAAATTTATTTTAAAGACATAACAATCATTCCTCAACCTAAAATTCAACAACAAGATATGCTTATCGAAAAATATCAACTCGATGCTCACAACGAGCAACATTATGCAAAGCACAAAAAACGCCTTGACTTTTTGACCTCTGAAATTGAAGGTGAAAGGGCTATTTTACAAAAACTGATTGACTTTCAAATTGCTATTCCGTCTTGGGCTTTGGGTACAGGAGGCACGCGTTTTGGTCGTTTTTCAGGTGGTGGCGAACCGCGTTCTTTAGAAGAAAAAATTGAAGATGTGGGCTTGTTACACGCTTTAAACAAGTCAAGTGGGGCAATTTCGTTGCATATTCCTTGGGATATACCTGAAAATGCGGCGGCAACACGGGCATTGGCAGCGCAACATGGTTTGGCTTTTGATGCCGTCAATTCCAATACTTTTCAAGACCAAAAAGACCAAAAGGACCAAAAATTGAGCTATAAGTTCGGTTCGTTGCAACATACCGACCCCGCAGTACGCAAGCAAGCGGTTGAGCATAATATCGAGGTCATTCGTCATGGTATTGAATTGGGTTCAAAATCCATAACTATTTGGTTATCAGATGGTTCTAACTTTCCAGGGCAGTTGAATTTTAGAAAAGCGTTTCAAAATACTTTGGAAAGTTTGAAAGAAATCTATGCAGCGATGCCCGAAGATTGGAAAATGTTCATAGAATACAAATGTGCAGAGCCTAATTTTTACTCTATGACAGTAGGTGATTGGGGTCAATCACTGCTTTTTGCAAGCAAATTAGGTGACAGAGCTTATACGTTGGTTGACTTGGGACACCACTTGCCGAATGCCAATATTGAACAAATTGTTGCATTGTTGCTGATGGAAGGCAAATTGGCAGGTTTCCATTTTAATGATTCAAAATATGGTGACGATGATTTGACGGTTGGTGCTATCAACCCATATCAGTTGTTCTTGATTTTCAATGAGTTAGTTGAAGGAATGGACGCTCGTGGTATGAATCATTCGACAGATTTAGGTTGGATGATTGATGCCTCGCACAATGTCAAAGACCCTTTGGAAGACCTGTTGCAGTCCGTTGAAGCCATTATGCAATCTTATGCAAAATCGTTGTTGGTTGATAGAAAAGCCTTGAACAAAGCGCAAGCGGCAAATGATGTCGTGCGTTGTCAAGAGATTTTGCAAACGGCTTATTTGACGGATGTTCGCGCCCTTGTTGCCGAAGCACGATTGAAATCTGGTGGCGCATTAGACCCCCTCAGTATTTACCGCGATTTGAAGGTGCGTGAGCAATTGATTGGGGAACGTGGTGCGGTGGCTGTGGCGACAGGTTTATAATTTCAATGCTTAACATGCTCGACTACAATTTATTACGTTATTTTTTGTCATTCTGAACGCCGTGAAAGAATCTGTATTTACTGATTATTAAGATTCTTTCACTACGTTCAGAATGACAAAAAAAAATTATACCTATCTAATCATGCAATCCGTTATCGCCATTTTCGACATTGGAAAAACCAATAAAAAACTGTTCCTCATTGACGAACAGTACCGCATTGTTTTAGAAAAAACAGAGACATTCGCTGAAACTACCGACGAAGATGGCGAAGCTTGCGAGGATTTGGCGAAGCTGACGGATTGGGTTTTGACCTCTTTTCAAACTGTTTTGAATGATACAACATACGATATTAAAGCGGTTAATTTTTCGGCTTATGGCGCATCGTTTGTGCATTTGAATACTGTTGAGGAACGAAATCCCGATTCTGTCGGGAAGGGGGTGCCTGTTACGCCACTTTACAACTATTTGAAGCCGTTTTCAGAGGTTTTAAAAAAGCAGTTTTATGAGGACAATGGGGGAGAGGCGGCATTTTCGAGAAAGTCTGCATCGCCTGTTTTGGGCAATCTCAATTCAGGTATGCAGTTGTATCGGTTGAAATATGAGAAGCCAGAAGTGTTCGATAGCATTAAATATTCGCTTCATTTACCTCAATATTTGAGTTTTTTGTTGACAAACAAGACATATTCAGATATTACAAGCATCGGTTGCCACACCAATTTATGGGATTTTGATAAAAATCAATATGCCGATTGGGTAGGAGAGGAGGGCGTTTTGGAAAAGCTACCGCCTATTTTTCCATCAGATGCCGTTCTTGAAATACAGCCCCCGACTCTAGAGGGGAGCCAGCGAAACTCAAAACTCGAAACTCAAAACCCGTTAAAAATTGGCGTTGGATTGCATGATAGTTCGGCGGCATTAATTCCTTATTTGAGCAGTTTTCAAGAGCCATTTTTGCTCATTTCAACAGGGACGTGGTGTATTTCCATGAATCCATTTAACAATACACCTTTGACGGATTTTGAATTGGAAAATGACTGTTTGTGTTATATGACTTATAAAAGAAAACCAGTGAAATCGGCACGGCTTTTTGCAGGTTTTGAACATGAGGAACAGACACAACGTATTGCAAAACACTACAATTTGCCTTCGGATTTCTATAAAACAATCCAATTTTACCCAAAAATCATTGAAATACTGCGGGGTCGGAATCGAGCAATTTTGCGCGGTTTTGTTCCTGCAACAGTTCGTACAAATTCCGTTTTTGTGCAACGTGATTTAGCTGATTTGGAAACGGTTGACATGGCTTATCATCAACTAATATTGGATTTGATGGCGCAACAAGTGGCTTCAACGCGCTTGGTATTAAATGATGAAACTTCCGTTCGGCGTATTTTTGTGGATGGAGGATTTTCAAAAAACCCCATTTATATGAATCTTTTAGCGAGTCAATTTCCTGAAATAGAAGTGTTTGCGGCATCTGTGGCTCAAGCAACGGCTATCGGTGCAGCTTTAGCAATTCATGTGCATTGGAACACGCACGCCGCACCGAGTAACTTGATTGAATTGAAATATTATGCATCGAATTAACGTCGGCAGGGTTTTAAACCCTGCCGACGTTAAACCAACCACAAACAAACATAACAGTAATTAAACGCAGTTAAAAAATCTGTGAAATTTGCAGCTTAAAAAATGTATTATTATATGAAAAAGCAACACTTCCTACTCATTATCTGCCTTTTATTGGGATTAACAACCTCTATTCATGCCCAAAAATTGCCTAAGAAAAAGAAAACGCTGGCTGCAATGACCCTTGCAAACGACTATTTTATGAAAAAATGGACAGATGTGGGAAAAACAATTGTTACAAACAGGGAACGCCCAAGTAATATCTGGACACGGGGTGTTTATTACGAAGGGTTGATGGATTTGTACAAAATTGATGCACAAAAAAGGTATTTAGATTATGCTGTTTCGTGGGGCGAGTTTCACAAATGGGGCTTGCGCAACGGCATCAAAACACGCAATGGCGACGACCAATGTTGTGGACAAACGTATATTGATTTGTACCTTTTGGATAAAAAAGAAGAACGCATTCGTGATATCAAGGCTACGATGGACAATATGGTCAATTCTGACAAAATAGACGATTGGTCGTGGGTGGACGCTTTGCAAATGGCGATGCCTGTTTTTGCCAAACTGGGTGTGATTTATAACGATAATCGCTACTACGAAAAGATGTTTGAGATGTACAATTATACAAAAACCAAGCATGGCGACAACGGTTTGTTTAATGATACTGAGGGGTTGTGGTGGCGTGACAAAGATTTTGATACACCTTATAAAACACCTGCGGGCAAAAATTGCTATTGGTCGAGAGGTAACGGTTGGGTAGTTGCGGCATTGGTTCGGGTATTGAATGTTATGCCGCAAGATGCACCACATTATGACGAATATTTGAAAATGTATTTGACGATGATGGAAGCTCTACTGCCTTTGCAACGTGCGGATGGTTTTTGGAATGTCAGTCTGACCGATGAAACGGATTTTGGTGGTAAAGAACTATCGGGAACGGCTCTTTTTGCTTACGGCATGGCGTGGGGTATTAATTTTGGTTTATTGGAAAATAAAAAATACCACCCCTCAGTATCAAAGGCATGGAATGGCATGATGAAGGACTGTGTGCATCAAAACGGTTTCTTAGGATTTGTACAAAGTACAGGAAAAGAACCGAAAGATGGTCAACCTGTGACGTTTGATAAAATACCAGATTTTGAAGATTTTGGCTTAGGATGTTTTTTGTTGGCGGGTTGTGAAGTGTATAAGATGAAGTGATATTTTTTGTCATTCTGAACGCAGTAAAAGAATCTAAATGATTGATTATCAGGTTCTTTCACTGCGTTCAGAATGACAAAAAAGGTTATAAAGTAGAATTGCGGATGTGCAAATCCGATTTCAGAATAATATCTTCGTTTGGTATCGCAAATCGTTTTTTATCCAAATGTTTGAAAAGAGCAAGTGCTGCTTGTTTACCTATTTCAAAAGCAGGTTGGGTAATGGTTGACAATGAAGGGTTGAGCAAAGCAGCGGTTGTTAAATTAGAGAAAGTAATGACTTTTAGCTTTTTAGGGATATTGATATTCAATTCTTTACACACATCATAAGTATGAATAGCGAGTTTTTCGACGGTGGCAAAAACGCTGCATGGCTTGCGTGACGATGTCAAAAGCGTTCGGATTTTGCTGATACTGAGGGGGTCGTCGTTGCTACATTCAATCATCCATTCAGGATTTAAAGGTATATCATATTTGGCGAGGGCTTGTAAATAACCTGATTTTCGTTTTGTTTCTATGGACAAATGGTCGGTCAAAGATAGGCAAGCGATGCGACGACAACCATTTTTTATTAAATGTTCGGTGGCGATAAAACTGCTTTCAAAATCGTCGGTGATGATTCTGGTAGTTTCGATTTCAGGGCAAACACGATCAAAAAAGACGATGGGCATACCGTTTTTATGGATTTCTTGAAGATGTGTATAGTCTTGTGTTCCAACAGAAACGGACATGAGAATGCCGTCCGTCCGTCCATTTTGAAAATAATTAATAATGCTCAATTCGCGCTCATAGTCTTCATGACTGAGGTATATTAATACGTGATAGTTTTTCTCACGAGCAACGGATTCGATGCCATTTATGACTAAGGTAAAAAAATTATTGGCTATTTCTGGAATCACAACGGCAATGGTTTGGCTCGATTGACGACGCAGGCTGCTGGCATAGGGGTTAGGCGTATAATTCAGTTCTTCGGCTAATGCACGAACACGTATTTTTGTTTTTTCACTGATTTCCCAATCGTCTCTCAAAGC
>JAYSQG010000518.1:0-8546 GCA_043721685.1 Saprospiraceae bacterium
TTGCAAGATATGAAGTCGGCGAATACTCATATAAATATGCCAACAAACGATTCAAATCTGTTTTAAAATCCAAGTCATTATCTGGATGCATTTTTTGTAACAATTGAAGCACTTTCACTGTCCTCGTCACCACATACTTTGAAAAAGTTCCAGAACGTTGCCTTTTCTCATTCAACATTGTCCAAAAACGCTCAAAAGCGGTGTTGAGTAACAAAAGTGCCAATTCAATTTCACCATGTTTGTCTTTTGTTATTTTCACATGCTCCGTTATACTTGCGTTAAGCGAACGCATTTGCATCATCAAATCGCCAGGTGTATCCCAAGGAACATATTTAAGAGTCAAATATTTATCAATGTTCTGTTTGATGTCATTGACCCGTTTATTTAAATCGCTTTTATCCTCAAAAAACTCGAACGCCAATTTTTCAACCAATAATGGGTCTTTGCGAAATAGTTTAAGCAGCAATTTATCTTTTTGAACTTCTGTCAACATACGCAGAACTTCAAAACGTGGGTCAGGTGTTGCAGATGCTTTTTTTGCCATGAGTTTTAACTGTTTTCATAATAATTCAAATCCTTTCCAAAAGTCTCTTTTAACTGCCAAATTGCCACAAAAGCTAAGGCAAAACACACAAGACCCACCCAAGTTGCCCCTGCAATGGCTCCGCCTTCCGCCTCAAAACTCTTATATGCTAAAGTGATTATGATGACCGAACCACGTACAAAGTTAGGTACAGTCGTTGTCACTGTCGCCCTAAGATTTGTTCCAAATTGTTCACTCGCTATCGTCACAAACAAGCCCCAATAGCCCGAAGTCGTTCCTAACAGAAAGCATACTACGTAAAATGCCGTAACACTCAAGCCTTGCATATACATCATCGCGGTGCTCAAAGCCATGCAAGCGACTATAAAGCCTGCAACAACACGTCGACGATTTGCAAATACTTGACTCAACCAACCACACACCAAATCGCCAAAAGACAAACCGATATAGGCATACATCACAGCATCTGCCACACTCACTTTACCTAAAACGCCTGTTGATTCCGCAATTTTAGGTGAAAACTTGATGAGAATGCCTAAAGTGTACCAAATCGGCACACCCAACAAGATGCACCAAACGTATTTAACAAACCGTTCTTTATTGGTAAAAAGGGAGAAAAAATTCCCTTTTGAGACCCCCTCAGTATTTTTCAGGTTTTCGAACATACCAGACTCAAATGTACCAAATCGCAATAATAACAGCATCAAACCCAAGCCACCACCTACGAAATAAGACGTTTGCCAACTAAAATTTTTACTGATTGTCGCTGAAGCAACTGCGCCTAATGCGCCCATCGAAACAATAACAACTGTACCCCAACCTCGATTTTCTTTCGTCATCAACTCGGCAACTAAAGTTATCGCAGCACCCAATTCACCCGCCAAACCAAAGCCCGCGATGAAGCGTAATATCGAATAAGTAGTCGTATCTGTCACAAAGCCATTGGCAAAATTGGCAAGTGAATAGATGAGAATAGAGCCGAAAAGAATCGATTTTCGCCCCAATTTGTCGCCCATAATACCCCAAACCAAACCGCCAATGAGCATACCACCCATTTGGTAATTAAACAATACAAAATCGTAAAAGTAATTAATTTGGTCAGGCGGTAAGTTTAAACCATTTGGTCCCAAACTTTGCTTGCCGATGACATTAAAAAGTTGCAGATCAAAAATATCTACAAAGTAGCCGAGCGCCGCGACGACGACCGTAAACCAGACTTGTTTTTGGTTGTTTTGATTTTCCATTTTTCGTTATGTTTTTTTTAATTCGCTAAAATATTCATACTTTCGGAATTAAAGAAAATAAAAAAGCGAGTAGTCATATTCGACCCTCGCTTTTTTTATTCAAGCAATGCGCTTTTACTACATCCAGCCCATCATTTGAACGAAAAACGTACAAACAAAAGGTAATGCTACCCAAAAAAATTGTGGTGAGAATATCAGTAAAGCTATAATAGCCACCATTGAAATAGCAAAATAAACCGCATTTTTGCTGCTGAAATTAGTCATTTTAAAATCTTCCATAATTATCTTTTTTTGTGCAAAATTAATAAGCTATTTGGACTATACAAGGCTTTGTTTATTATTTAGTCACTCTGAAATGATAATATTGCATCTTGTCATTATGAACAAGGCGAAAGAATCTAATTAAATGATTCATTTTCAATGATTTACAAAGATTCTTTCACTTCGTTCAGAATGACAAAAAAAAAGTAATTATCAAAAAATCAATCTTTAAAATCTATAAACTCAATTTAAATCTGTGGTACATTTCCTCATTGCCGTTGATACAGGTGGCACTTTTACGGACTGCATTGCCGTCGATCAAGAAGGCAACTCACATACTTGCAAAGTATTGAGTAACAGCACTTTACGTGGTTCAATCTTTGAATGGATTGATGCGCAAACGTTTATTGTTCAGAATTCATGGCTTGCACATCGCGATATTTTTAAGCAATATCGCTTTCGACTCCTAAATACCCCCCTCTCCCAAAGGAGTCCTTCGGACAGTAATTTGCCTGATTTTTACATAAAAAGCTATGACGCTGCTCGAAAAATCATCATTCTGGATAAACCATTGCCTTCTGAATTTTTTGGAAAAAAAATAGCATTTGACATTACTGCCGATGAAGAAGCCCCCATACTTGCCGCCCGTTTGATAACACAAACTGCCCTTGATCAACCGTTTCCAAACCTCACTTTGCGACTTGGAACAACACGCGGCACAAACGCTTTGCTTGAAGAAAAAGGTGCAAAAACAGCTTTTTTGACCACAGAAGGTTTTGCCGATATTTTAACCATTGGTACGCAACAACGCCCTGACCTTTTTGCCTTAAATATCATTAAACCACAGCCGCTTTATACTGAGGGGGTCGAAATTTCAGAACGATTAGATGCCAAAGGCAACGTTTTAAAACCCTTGAATATCAACGACTTAGATGAAATTATTCAACGATTAAAAAACCAAAAAATAGAATCGATTGCCGTTGCCTTTATGCACGCTTATCGCAACCCAATGCATGAAGCGGCTTTAAAAAAAGTCTTAGAAAAGCACTTTGATTATGTCTCTATTTCGTCTGAACTGTCCCAACAAATCAAATTTGTACCACGTGCGCAAACGACTGTTGTCAATGCCTATCTCGCCTCTATTTTACATGATTATTTGAAAAAAATTATTCAAAAACTGCCCACAGATGCCTTACGGGTGATGACAAGTGCAGGCAGCCTTGTTCATGCTGATTTTTTTATGCCCAAAGACAGTTTACTGAGTGGTCCCGCAGGCGGTGTAGTTGGAGCCGCAGCCATCGGTCGGCAAAGTGGTTTTGAGCGATTGATCACCTTCGATATGGGCGGCACTAGTACCGATGTGGCACGTTTTGATGGCGATTTTGATTATCGTTTCGAAATGACAATTCGCAATGCAACGGTCTTTTCTCCTACCCTCAATATTGAAACGGTGGCAGCAGGCGGTGGCTCGGTTTGTTATTTCGATGGCATAAAACTATGTGTCGGCCCTGAAAGTGCGGGTGCTTCGCCTGGTCCAGCTTGCTACGGTGCGGGAGGACCTTTGACAATCACTGATGTGAATTTATTGCTTGGTCGGCTCGACGCTTCACAGTTTGGCATACCTGTTTTCCCAGAAGCAGCAAAAGATAAACTCATTGATTTACAATTGTTTATCAAAGAAAAAATTGGCAAGGAAATTTTGGCAGAGGAAATATTAACAGGTTTTCTGACAATCGCAAATGAACGTATGGCTGATGCGATTCGCAAAATATCGGTCTCAAAAGGTTATGCCCCCCCTCAGTATGCACTGTTGGTTTTTGGTGGCGCAGGTGGTTTGCACGCTTGCAGCATGGCTCGATTGCTTGGAATGACGACGATTATTGTTCCTAAATATGCGGGTTTGTTGTCTGCTTATGGTATTCTGAATGCGCCTATTGAGCGATTTGCAGAGCAACAAATATTGCAAACCGTTTATGATATGCCGTTTGAAAAATTAGAAATTGAATTTGAAAAAATTGCTACAATAGCCACTCTCAAAATCATTGCCGAAGGCGTTGAAAAAAATGCTGTTTTTATTAAAAAGTCGCTTATTTTTTGTCGTTTACAAGGACAAGATGCGACAATTGAGCTTGATTTCGATGCTCATTTTGAACAAAATTTTAAAGAAACATATCAAAAAACATTCGGTCATTGGGTTGAAAACAGGGCGATTGAAGTAGAAAGCATACGTGTTATTGCTTCGGAAATCGACAATTCTGTGTTCGTTAATTCGGTTTCCAATAAGAATCCCCCCCCTCAGTATAAACCTAATTTTAGGCATAAAATCAAGGCTTTGGTTAACAAAATATGGACTGAAGTACCTGTTTTTTTTAGAGATGATTTGAACAAAGGCGCAACGATTGAGGGTTTTGCTTTACTACTTGATAGTTTTTCGACAACTGTAATTGAAGACTGTTATGCTTTGACAATAGATGAGAACGAAACAGCAATTATTCATCGAGACAGTGAGCGGGTGACTTCAAGTCACCCGCTCACTGTCAACAAACATTCAAAAACCATTGATTTAGAACTGTTTACGAATCGTTTTACAAGTATCGCTGAAAATATGGGTGCAATGTTGCAACGCACTGCCTTGAGTGTAAATGTAAAAGAACGACTTGATTTTAGCTGCGCTTTGTTGGATGCCGATGGTTATTTGATAGCCAATGCGCCACATATTCCAGTGCATTTAGGCAGTTTAGGGGTTTGTGTAAGAGAAGTTTTAAAATATATAAAAATCGAAAAAGGCGATACAGTTGTCACCAATCATCCTGCTTTTGGCGGCTCTCATTTGCCTGATGTGACTTTAATTTCATCGGTTTTTTCTGTTGAAAATAATTTGATTGGCTATGTCGCAAATCGTTGTCATCATTCTGAAATTGGCGGCATTCGACCAGCCTCAATGCCACCCAATGCCACTCGATTGGTTGAAGAAGGTGTTATTATTGAACCCATGTATTTAGTAAAAAACGGCGTAGCTGATTGGCAGCCAATCAGTTATAAACTTCAAAATGACCGATACCCTACCCGTTCGCTTTCTGAAAATTTAGCTGATTTAAATGCCGCATTAGCAGCAAACCTTAACGGAGTAACGGCTTTACAAAAATTAGCGGCTGAACATGGTCTGGAAACTATACATTATTATATGCAGGAATTGAAGGATTATTCGGCTGAAAAATTGAAAAATGCGATTTCAGTTTTTTGTACAGAACACATTGACGGGGTGACTTTGAGTCACCCCGTCAATTCTTTTGCCGCTGAAGAAGAACTTGATGATGGTACTTTATTAAAAGTTAACATTACGTTTGGAGAAAAAATCGTCTTTGATTTTACAGGAACGTCATCTGTTCATAAGGGCAATCTGAATGCAACACCTGCCATTGTCAACTCTGTAGTCATTTATGTTTTACGTTTGTTGGTTTCTGAAAACATACCTTTGAATGAAGGTTTTATGCAAAATGTCGAGCTTATTTTGCCGGAAAATTCTATTTTAAACCCAAATTTCACTTCTGATACTGAGAGGTGTCCAGCCGTAGTTGGTGGGAATGTTGAAACGAGTCAAAGGTTAACAGATACGATTTTGAAGGCTTTGAACCTCATCGCCTGTGGGCAAGGCACAATGAATAATGTGCTTTTCGGCAACCAAACTTTTGGTTATTACGAAACGATTTGTGGTGGAAGTGGCGCAGGAAATGGTTTCGACGGCACAGATGCGGTGCATACACACATGACTAATACGCGGATAACGGATCCTGAAATTTTGGAGTTTCGCTATCCCGTTCGATTGGATTTGTTTAAAATAAGGCCTAATTCAGGTGGAAAAGGGTTATTTAAAGGTGGAAATGGCATTATTCGACAATTGACATTTTTAGCAGATGTGGAACTATCTGTTTTGACACAGCATCGAAAAGTTGCACCGTTTGGGCTTAATGGTGGTGAAAAAGGGAAAGTTGGGCAACAATATTTGCTTTTAAAAAATGGGGAAAAGAAAAAAATGAAAGGCATTGACGAAGCTAATATAGAAGTAGGTGATACCTTTGTAATTAAAACACCTGGAGGTGGAGGTTTTGGTAAACCTTAAAACAATAACATTGGTTTTAGTATTGACAGATGAAACTCTTTATATTTGGAAAAAAGGGTTAAATTTGGGCAATAAAAGCATTTTGTTGATTAATAAAATCTTTAAGAAATGAATATATCAGAATTAAATATTCGAGAAATGAATGACCTTGAATTGCGCGGTGCATTACATTTTTTTATAGAAAAAGTAAAAAATCGTTTGCAGTTGGAACAACTTGCAGAATTGATTAAACCCGTTATCGAAAAAGATGAAGATGATGACACTGATTGGTGGGATGAGTTGACAGTCGAGCAACAAGCTGATTTAGTCACTTCCATTGGTGAAACCGAAGATCCCAAAAAATTAACTTCACATGAGGAAGTTATCAAAATGTCGAGACAATGGTTAAGCGAGTAGAGTGGACTCAAACGGCGATTCGACATTATAGGGAAATTATTTTTTACTATAAAAACAATGAGGCGACACAGGCAGCCTATAAGTTTGAAGAGGCTATTTTCAAGAAAATAACACAATTAATGGAACAACCTTTAATTGGGCGACCTACCAGAAAATTTAAGACTGTTCGCCTAATTAAAATTGATGCTAAGCGACAAATGACTTACCGTGTCAAAGGCAAAACTTTATTTATTACCAATTTTTGGGATACAAGACGAGACCCAAATCAGCGACCTTTTTAGATAAATAATCATGACAGAATACGCTTTCTTAAACGGCAATATATTGCCCATTGAAAATGCCAATTTGAACATCACAGACCTCGCATTACTGAGGGGGTATGGCGTGTTCGATTTTTTTAAAGCAATTGATGGTCGCCCTATTTTTATGGAAGACCATTTGGATAGATTTGAAAACTCAACATGGCTATTAGGACTAAAAGTCCCTTATTCACGTGAGGAGTTGCGGCGCAATATATTAGAATTGATTCGACTAAATCACCACAATCTATTGGGAGTCAAACTTGTATGTACAGGAGGTTACTCTATTGATGGTTATACGCCAGCCGAAATACCCAATCTATTTATGGTTGCTAAACCTTTTAAAATGCACCCTTTTGAGAAAGGATTGAAACTGATGACTGTGGAGCATCAACGCGAATTGGCTGAAATTAAGAGTATCAATTATGCAAAACCCATTTCTGTTATCGCGCATTTGCACTTATCGGCATCTGATGATGTTTTGTATCATACCAATGGGCACATTACAGAATCGTCAAGGAGTAATATTTTTATCGTAAAAAATGGTATTCTGATTACGCCCGATGTGGGCGTACTGAGGGGTATCACTCGTAAACGTATTTTACAATTTGCACCAAAGGTGATGCCTGTTGAAGTTCGAACCGTTTCACTAACAGAAGTAATGGATGCAGATGAAGTCTTTATGACGGGCAGTACGAAGCGTATTGCACCCATTACGAGCATAGATAACAAGACCTTTTATAGCGGCAAACACACACGCATATTATACGATATACTGTTAAAGGAAGAAATGGAAGGGTGACATTTATTAAGCTTGAATGATAAAATGTTTGTTGAAATACAAAAAAGCAGGGGTAAACCGTTCAAATATTCTGCCAATTTTCTTGTTTTTAAATAAAAATTTTAAAAATTACAATTTTATGCATAAAAAAGTTTGAGTGTTCTGCATAAATCCATAGCTTTGTAAACAAATTGTAAAACTACACGGAACAAAGCACAGACTTTCTAAATAACAGATTTAATTTTCTGCCATACCACACTTTGCTTCATTGATTTTCAATTTTTTGTGCATAAAGTTTTTTTAAATCTGAAAAATTACTCTTCTTTGCAGTAGATAAAGATGCTTGAAGGTCATACTTTTGCAGAAAGAATGTCTACAATTAGTTGATTTTCAGATTTTTAAGTTGATTGCTTTTTGTCTAAACAGAGGTTTTACACGCTAAATTGCCAAAAATAATCAACCAATAGAAAAGGAAAAAACAGTATCAAATAAACAGTTGGATATTGAAACGCTATAATTAACAGTCGGATACGCAAGTATTCGAAACAAAACTTTTGCGATATGAATGAGCAAAAAATGCCGACGACTACAGACCTTGTAGTTGCTCTCGACATTGGTACAACGAAGGTATGTGCCATCGCTGGTCGTAAAAACGAACACGGCAAATTAGAAATTCTTGGTGTCGGTAAAGTAGACAGTGTTGGCGTTATGCGCGGCGTTGTCACAAATATCGAAAAGACCGTCAATGCTATTCATGAAGCTGTTTCCTCAGCTGAGCGTATGGCTAAAGCGAAATTCACACATGTTCATGTGGGCATCGCGGGTCAACACATCAAAAGCCTACAACATCGGGGTATCCTCACTCGCGATAACGACCACACCGAAATCAGCCAAAAAGACA
>JAYSQG010000519.1:0-1084 GCA_043721685.1 Saprospiraceae bacterium
AACTTGACCATTATCGTCTTTAAAGGTTTCAGTTGTAGCTAATGAGAATTTAGCCACTTTAATATTCTTTTCTAAGGTTTGTACATCGGGGTCTTTGCCTAATGAACAGGAGCTAAAAGCGATTATTGAAGCGGAACAAGCTAAACTGTAATACCCCCTCAGTATAAAACACAAAAAACGCCTTGAAACCATCCATTTCAAAGCGTTTTTTGCATTTTTTGGTATCAAATTAAGCGGCAACACTTAAAGAGACATCCTCTACAATCGCAATAATTTGAGCATCTAAAACGCTCTCAATTTTATAAATCGTTTGTAAATCCAAGCTATATGAACCTGTTAACCAACGGTTGATGTCAGCATCGGGTTTGTCCAAAAGTTGTGCAAGGTCTTGTTTGGTTTTACCTTGCGTTTTCAAAATATTAATAATCCGAACAGCAATCGCTAAGTTTTTTTCAACTTCTCTTGTTATGTGCGAAGGCGTTCTTGCAGCAATTCTATCAAAGGCATCCATATTTTATAATTTATCCGTTTCATTTTGGTTGTGTCCTTCAATTTGAAAAGTATAATAACAGACTTTTTGGAATGTTTTAAACACTTGTAAATTCACATATTGTTTCATTTTGATTCAAATTTGATGAGTTTTCTCGATTTTTATGATTACCAACCATTTTTATTAGATGTTACAAAGATACATAAGCTCTGTCAAATGTACAAATGAACCCCATAGATGATTAACCGAAAGATTGAGCCGTGTATTGCCCCCTCAGTATAACCAAACAAAAACCGCTTGCTCACGACCATGAACAAGCGGTTTTTGTCCGTAAAGGCATCCCGCCCAAACATTCATCATTCATCATTTATCATTCATAATTAATCCTTTATCCACCAACGAATGAGAATCGGATTGATAAACAAATCGCTCATTAAAGCCGTAATCAGCGTCACAGCGATTAATTTGCCGACAATGACTGACGGGGGGTGAATGGAAAATATCATCACCAAAAAACCGAAGAATAAAATGATGGTCGTGATGCACACAGGTTTGCCCGTTTCTAAAAGCGTGGTTTTCAAGGCTTTATCCACA
>JAYSQG010000520.1:0-2770 GCA_043721685.1 Saprospiraceae bacterium
AACTTGACCATTATCGTCTTTAAAGGTTTCAGTTGTAGCTAATGAGAATTTAGCCACTTTAATATTCTTTTCTAAGGTTTGTACATCGGGGTCTTTGCCCAAGTTGCCAATTAGTGATACTTTATTAAGTCCTCTCATTTTTTTGATTTTAGATAAGTAATGGAATAGATATGTTTAAAACTAAAGCATAAAGTTAGGGTTTTAGGTAAAAAGTTAAATAAATATGCCCAGTTATTATCAAAATGGGGTAAAAAAACCTAAAACGGACACTAAACATAAGCCCAATACTGTTATCCTACTTCTATGAAGAAATTTATATTTATCTGAATATTTCCATCCTCAAATAAATGATTTGAGCGTATGAAAAAAAGTATCGTGTCAAGAAATAGATTTACAAGTTGAAAAAATAGATTTCACAGTTCAAAAATAGATTTACAAGTCGTAAAAATAGATTTACACCTTCATTTTCAAAGTGTATCGCTTTTTATTTTTTATAGAAATACGTGCGGTGGAGAAAACGTTGCATTAAAACATTATTTACAGAAATACAGAAGCCAATTCACCCTTCTCTGGTACTTTTAAATCCGTCTGATGTCTGATAAGTGCCTCAACAACATGGTTTTGTAACGTGTGTTTGGCACTTGAAAACCAATCGTCATCCGTTAAGCCATACAAAAAGGAATTGCGATTTGAGCCATCCGGACGAATCATGTGTTTACGAATATAGCCTTCTTGTTGTGCGCCGATTTTCTCCAAAGCGCGTTGCGACCGCCGATTGTGTTCATCTACTTTAAAACCGATGCGGACGACGTTCCAAACCTCAAATGCATAGGTAAGCATCAAGTTTTTTGCTTCATCATTGAAACCACAGCCCCATACTGAGGGGTCGTACCACGTCCAACCAATATCGGTTTTGTTGTGCTGCATATCCATGTCTTGAAAGCGGGTTGTGCCAATGACATTGCCGCTTCGGTTGTCAATAACGGCAAAAACAAAAGTTTTTTTATTCATTTGGAGTTCTAATGAGTCATAAACCCATGTCCAAAACACATCTTTGCGCCAGCCTTCGATGGGCAGATGTTGCCAAATGACAGGGTTTATTGCCACTTTTTCAAGCTCATAGATGTGGCGGAGAGACAATTTTTCAAGTTGAACAAGGTATCCGTCTAAGCGAATGGGATGTATCATTTTGTAGTTTTAAGAGTGATTAAAAAACGATACAAGATTAGCGCAAGACAGAGCATATTTGCCCGAATATGACTTTAAGTTTGTGTAACCGCAGCGTTAAGTTTTTGTGATGCAAAGACCAAAATAATATAGAGGCGCAAAATTTTACACCTCTACGCTGATAAAATGCCCCCCCTCAGTATATTTGTCCATATTTAGAGTTTAAACAAAATATTACCAATTTATAAATCAAAAAAATGAATAGAAAAGAATTTATCAAAGCCACTGCCGTTGGTGCGGCATCCTTAACTATTTTGCCAACAACGGGTCTTTTAGCCACAAAAAAAACGACTGCCGACAAAGTCCGTGTCGTCATGATAGGCGTAGGCGCACGCGGATTGAATCACCTCGAACTGCTTTTAATGCGTGCAGATACGGAAGTCGTTGCTATTTGCGACGTTGACCCGATTACGCTGAATAAAGCCAAAGGCGAAGTGACCAAAAGCGGTAAAACAATGCCACAAGTATTCACTGGCGACGATTATGTGTGGCGTAAGATGTTGGAAATCAAAGATATAGATGCCGTTATTATCGCCACGCCTTGGGAATGGCATAAGTCAATGATTATTGAATCTTTGGAAGCGGGCATTAAATATATCGGTTCAGAAGTGGTCATAGGCATCACTTTAGAAGACCATTGGGACGTTGTGAAGGCGGCTGAAAAACATAGAGGACATGTGATGATGTTGGAAAACGTGTGCTATCGCAGAGATGTCATCGCTGTTTTGAATATGGTGAGACAAGGCTTATTTGGTGAAATGGTGCATTTACAAGGCGGTTACCAACACGATTTGCGTGAAGTGAAATTCAATGACGGCAAAGGTTACTACGGCAAAGGTGTTGAATATGGTGAAAAAGGCTATTCGGAAGCGAAGTGGCGCACAAACCATTCGCAATACCGCAATGGCGATTTATATCCGACGCACGGCATTGGTCCAGTGGCGCATTATGCGAATATCAATCGCGGCAATCGGTTTATGACATTGAGTTCTTTTTCTTCAAAAGCAAGGGGTTTGCACAACCATATTGTCAAAAAAGGCGGCGAAAATCATCCGAACGCAAAGGTGAATTTCAAATTAGGCGATGTGGTGACGACGCAAATCAGTTGTGCTGGTGGTGAAACGGTGATGTTACAACATGATACAAACTTGCCAAGACCGTATTCTTTGGGCTTTAGAGTGCAAGGTACTGAGGGGTTGTGGATGGATGTAAACAAAGGCATTTACATTGAAGAGAAGTCCAAAAAGCCGCATCAATGGGACGATGCTAAGGAATGGTTGGACAAATATGACCATCCGCTTTGGAAAAAATACGGTCAAGATGCGCAAGGTGCGGGACATGGCGGCATGGACTTTTTTGTGATTCATTCTTTCATTGAGTCTGCAAAACGCAAAACGCCTACGCAAATGGACGTGTATGATGCCGCAACTTGGAGTGCGATTACGCCTTTGAGCGAACATTCGATTGATTTGGGCAACGAAACGGTTGAATTTCCTGATTTTACAAGCGGTCAGTGGATGTATCGGAAGCCTGTGTTTGCTTT
>JAYSQG010000521.1:0-2924 GCA_043721685.1 Saprospiraceae bacterium
AAAAATTGAATATTAATAATACGGTTTATTTACCGTTTATATTATATGAGAAAACGGTATGTTTTGCTTGTTGGATTGTTTCTGTTTTAGCTAACACGAATTTCAAAAATGAACACAAAAAACATTTTTCTCATCGGCAAACACATTTTTCTCATCGGCGAAAACATTTTTCTCATCGGCGAAAACATTTTTCTCATCGGCGAAAATATTTTTCTCATCGGCGAAAATATTTTTCTCATCGGCGAAAACATTTTTCTCATCGGCGCAAACATTTTTCTCATCGGCGAAAACATTTTTCCCATCGGCGAAAACATTTTTCCCATCGGCGAAAACATTTTTCTCATCGGCGAAAACATTTTTCTCACCGGCAAAAACATTTTTCCGATCAGAAAAATCGTGTTTTTTATCCGAGGCACTAACCTTCCGAAGGTTTCAAACCTTTGGAAGGTGCGCCATTTTATAACACATAGCCAGATAGTACACATAGAAAAATGTCAGATAATGAGCGTTTTTTTAGTTTTTTTAAAGGAAAATCTAAAAACTAAGTAGTTCGATGTAAATAAACGGGAAAACTCTTTTACATAAATCATTGATTATCAATAAATTATATAGAAATTGCCTCTTGCTTATTGCCCTTTGCCTATTTATGTGCGCTATGCCGCTATGTGTTTGAAGAAAAAAAAACATGTTCTTATTTTCTCGTTACTGAGGGATGTTTTTTTCTTTCACTGCTCTGGCTTCGCATGTTTTACAAAGTTCAGAAATACCTTTTTGTTCAAACGATTGTTTAATTGTGCCGTTTGTAATGCCTTCTCTACCTTTAATGTGCTGGCAATCTTCATAGATATGATATTTGTTTCCAGACTGCGTCCAATAAACATTATCGGCTATGTTCAGTGCTTTTAAAGTATTCGTTTGCTCATTAATTTCTTTAGTATATTTTTCAATCGAAGGCGGATTAAAGTCAATGCCCGTGATACCGGCAGCCAGCATGGCTATAACTGCAATCGAACCTGCAATGCCTTTTGTTTTCCCATCCAAATCTTTGTTCATAAAAATGAGAATCACCATGGGCAAAAATGCCAATACGCCCATGATAGCGCCAAGCTGATTTTGTACGAAAAACTTCACTTTGTCTTTTTCTGATGCAGGATCCAATCTGTTTGCTTTTTTCCAAAGCATTGACCCTGTGATAGCTAATGCAAGAATGACCACGATGGCAACAATTAACCATACTAAGGTGTCATTTTTGATTAATTTAAAAATGGCAAACGCCTGTCCTGCCATAGCGACAATCCATGCTAACATAGCAAACAGCCGCAATTGTTTAGCTTTTGCTTGACTTTCGGCACTCGCTTCAAATACTTTTTGATCTGACATGATTTTATTTTTTTTACAATGTTACCTTGATTGTTTGGCCATCAAGTTACGCCCCGTTTTTTTTGAGTGATATCTGGTCTCCACTTATTCTTAGTTAAGTTCATTCGTTTTTTTAATGCTTGCCGATAACAAAGTGAAACAAGAAACCCGTTTCGGTTAAATCCTGTATGTCCACAAATTTATTATTTTCTAACAATAAAAAGATTTTTTCATAGAAAAATGTTATCACCAACCGAAAACGTTTCCGTTTTTTTATAGGGAAATGAACAGATTTTTATGGAATTTGTGCCACTTTTTAAAAATTTAAAACATCAAGAATCATGAATAACATGGAACACACCATGCGTTGGTACGGCCCCAACGACCCTGTTAGCCTTTCAGATATTCGTCAATCAGGTTGTACGGGTGTTGTGACGGCTTTACACCACGTCGCAGTTGGCGATATTTGGACAGTTTCCGAAATCAAAAAACGTGTCGCAGAAGTCGAAACAGCGGGTATGACTTGGACGGTTATTGAGAGTTTACCCGTTCACGAATCTATCAAAAAACAAAGCACAGGTTTTGAGAAATACATCGAAAACTATAAGGTTAGCCTTAAAAACGTCGCTGAATGTGGCTTAAAAGTCGTGACTTACAACTTTATGCCTATTTTGGATTGGATGCGGACAGAGATTTTTCACACCATGCCCGACGGTTCAAAAGCTTTGTTTTTTGAAAAAACAGCTTTCGTTGCTTTCGATTTGTTTTTATTGAAAAGACCCGATGCCGCCGCCGATTATACGGGGGGGGAGATAGCTGCCGCTAAAAAACGCTTGGAAACAATGACGGATTCGGAAAAACAAACGCTTTTCAATAACGCCCTTTTAGGTTTGCCAGGCAGCGAAGAACGGTTTACGGAAGAGCAAATTCTGAAGGCCTTAAAAACCTACGAACACATTGATGCTGCCAAATTAAAAGCGCATTTGTTCCATTTTCTAAAAGAAATTGTGCCAACAGCCGAGGCTTTGGGCTTAAAAATGGCGATTCATCCTGATGACCCGCCTTATCCGATTTTAGGCTTGCCACGTATTGTTAGCACAGAACAAGATGCCGTTGATTTGCTCAATGCTGCGCCAAGTCCTGCCAATGGTTTGTGCTTTTGTACAGGTTCTTATGGCGTGCGTCCCGACAATGATTTGGTGGGTATGATTCAACGTTTGGGCGACCATATTCACTTTTTACACTTGCGCAATACACGCCGCAATGCCGACGGCAATTTCTACGAAGCCGATCACTTAGACGGTGATACAGATATGTATGCCGTTGTAAAAGAACTGGTTAAGACCATGAAACGACGCAATGTTTCCATTCCAATGCGTCCAGACCACGGACATCAAATGCTCGATGATTTGAAAAAAACGACTTATCCAGGGTATTCTGCGATTGGACGATTGAGAGGTTTGGCGGAACTGAGGGGTCTTGAATTGGGGATTTCAAGGTCACTTTGATTTTTTAGAACACTGATTTGAGGGATTTACACAGATTGACACAGATTTCTTTATTAG
>JAYSQG010000522.1:0-20872 GCA_043721685.1 Saprospiraceae bacterium
CAAAAACAGCTTTTACTTTTGCTTAATATTGATCCACGTATTTATGAGGATTTGCCGCGATTCTTAAAATCCAATTTTAAAATCAACGAAACGTGAGAAGATAGGAAATGGTTTTATATCAAAAATAAATATTTTAACAGCAATCTTAATGACACTTTATATACTGTGATACATCATCTTGAGACTGCTGATGATGTTATAGTCACTATATCAAAGCATAATGGAATATTAGGAATAGCAACTATGAAAAAGATAAGTAATTATGGTGAGCCGATAAGTTATAAACTGTATAATATAATAGGAGATGTCAAAATAAAGGATTGTAAAATAGACAAAGACTCTTACAATAATAATCCTCAATTTTTTGACTGTAAACTAGATCTTGGTTTAATAAAAGAATTTTATAAATGTGAATAAATATGTGTAAGCTAAAGAGCTTCTCACATACTGAGGGGGTCGGTGTCTTTGCAAACAGATGGCTCAACTTACAAGCATGAATATGTGATAAAAGACCACCTTGGCAATACGCGGGTGACGTATCGGGATGATGATATTTTAGGTGTCAGCCCATTTGGCACGATTAAAGTGGAAGAAATCGTGCAAACCAATCATTACTACCCCTTTGGTTTGAATATGGAAGGGAACTGGAATGGCTCGTTTCCTGAAGCGAAGAATAAGTATCAGTTTGGGGGCAAGGAATTAAATAGTGATTTTGGGCTCGATTGGAATGATTTCGGTGTGAGATTTTATGACCCTGCTATTGGACGGTTTCCAATGGTTGATAAATTAGCATCAAACTATCCATATTATACACCTTATCAATATGCTGGTAATGAAGTTGTTTCCTCAATTGACTTAGATGGATTAGAGCCTAAAAGAGTGATAGAAGGCTGGAAAGCTACTGATAGACACATGTACCCATCAGGGCAAGAGATAAGAATGATACAAGACCCTGCAAATTTAGGTGGTGGTAGTTATTGGGTTTATGAAAAACTAAACAAAGGTGGCTATATGTACTATAATGAGGGTAATAAAAGCTGGGATGATTTTAATCCAAGTCGGTATAGTGATAATTTGATGCAACTTGGGAATGGTATGAGTAACGTAGTGCATGGGATAGGTGTTACGTTGGCAACGGGAGGAGTCGCAACCGAACTTGGTTTAGGTAGGGAGTTATTAAAAGAAATTGCAATAGAAGCAGTTGGTGAGCGTATAATTAATGGGACGACTGAAGGTTCTGATGTTTTTGATATTGGTATATCTACTGCATCTAATTTTGTACCAGGTTGGAAAGGAAAGATATTCGCTATTACGACGGCAGCACTAATTGATATTGCTCCTTTTGATTCCGATCCCAGTGCTACTTTTAAAATAGCAGGATATAACAAAAGAGGATCTGCAGTAGCAGTAGATGGTTTTACAGGAATCCTCAATATAGGAATTGGTGCAAAAGCGAGCGGTTCAATAGGAAGACAATTTGGTAAAGCAGCTGAAACAGTAACTGATAACGTAATTTCTACCTATGAGGCATTTTTAAATAAAATATTACAAAAAGGGGAAGAAAAGCAATATGGAAAATAATTTATAACTCTAAATACTTATCAATAATGATAAATCTTGAAGAAAATGATAAGAAACTTATTGTATTAACTATCATTGTTTTATTAATTGGATTATTAGTTTATTATGGTGCAAAAAGTGTTGATGATAGCCTAAAAAAATATGGCATATTTAGTTTAGCAAAAATCATAAAGCCTGGTAGACAAAGGGTTGAATTCGAGTTTTGGTATAAGAACAAAATTTATTATGGACATGACACAAAAGTGGATAGAAATCAATACATAGGTGAAATAATATTTGTTAATTTTTTACCCTTCAATACAAAAACAAACAAGCTGGTTTTAGATAAACCTGTGCCTAATTGTATTGATATTGCACCCTACAATGGGTGGAAAGAGATTCCAAAGGATACTTGTTTAAAATAGAATAGGCTTCTTGATATAACGACCCATTCGTTAACTTAGTAAACAGGAAAAATGAATAATTTTATATTGCCTCTAATTGTGTGTCTAATTTTAGCATTAACATTTGGGCTAAGCATTAGAAACTATGACGGTCCAAAATCAAAAGTATTATTAGCTTTAACTGTGATTTTAGCATTAATTGTACTTCATAGCATATATAATATATACATAAGAGCCCAACCTTATCAATTAGTTGTCGGGGTAACAAAAGAAACCACTTCCTTAATTAAACAAGGAACTTATATTAAATATTCATTTACTTATGAAGGAAATTATTTTGAAGATAAAGAATCTATGCCTAAAAATTTCAATCAAATTGAACTAAAAAGTCATAAATACAAAGTAAAAGTATGGAAAACGCCTTTTGGTGGAATCGTAAGTGAAATGGATTTTTTTCAAGAAGTGAAAGAATGAAAGCGAATAAATATAAAATATATATTTATCATGTATCAAAATATTGTATTTCAAATAATATATCAATCAATTATTACTACTCTATTAGCCTTTGTTGTGATTAAAATATATAAAAAAAAGATATGGTCAATTATTGTTCTACTATTTGTTTGTGTAGTATTTTTTTTGTGTCAGTTAATTTATAGTGTTTTATTGCTAAAAAATCACAATATCGTAGTAGGAACAATAACAGGATATAGTAATAAAGTAAAACAAGGTAGTAGTTGGGGTTATAAGTTTATTCATAAAGAAATCGTATACAATAATTCAGTAAGCGTTCCTATTTGGTCTAATGTTAATAAAGAATCAATAAAAGAAGGGCAAAAATATGAAGTGTGGGTTTTACCTAATAGCCCTTCAATCAGTGAAATTGACTTAACAAAACCAATTAAGTGACTATAATAATATTGTAAAATGTGTTTTTTTCAAGAATTTAAAGATTTACATAGCGTCTCTTGTATTGAAGTTGCTGGCAAAAGGTACTGCTGGCATGGGGTTTTTATTAATTTTTCTTCCAACTATTAATTACAAGCACGGACTGCTGGTGTCGGCTTAAAATCACCGCTATACTGAGGGGTATAGAAAGTTTATTCACTCAAAAACAAAACATCAAAAAATGATAAAATACATAACCGCAGCCTTTATGCTGCTCGCTATAACCACAAACAAAGCGCAAAACAACAGAGCAGATACCGCAACGCTGCTATCCGTCTATAACACAGGCGTAGGCTTCAAACTGATACCCGCCGACTTTGGCACGACGGTCACACAGGCGGGTCTTGCCGCTGTCATGGTGCGGTCTTACGATACCGTCATGGTACTTAAAGAAAACGCCAATGCCGACAGCACAGGCAGGAAACCCATCCGCTACAAAGTAGAAAGACAATGCGGCAAAATGTCGCGTGGTCTGAAAGGCAAAATAGTGGTCATGGAACTCAACAAAGACTGTGACGTGACGCAAACCTGCCTCAATGTGCAACGGTCTGGTGCCGTAGGCTTTGTCATCATCCACAATTCCAATTCGCAAGGCAATATCAAACTGCCCAAGAAAGGATTGTACAAAGACAGCATCCGCATACCTATTTTCACCGTCCGCAGTGGTGTCGGAGACAGCATCACGACCATGTTGCCCACAATGGTTGTTATTTCAAAACCCGTACCTACTCCCTCTAATGCTTCGGTTGTCTCCAATGACAATCTGCTTTTGACAGCCAATGAAAAGGCAAAGGACAAAACAGCCAAAAGTATAGGAGACGATGCGACAATAAATGAAGGACTTTCAAACAACACAAGCTTCGGCAAACAAGGTTTCTCTATATCCCCCAACCCGACCCGCAACCAAGCCAATGTGCGGTATCAATTCCAAAACCCCACCGACGTAAGGATAGAAGCGAAAGCGGCAAATGGACAAGTTATTTTCTCTCGTTTACTGAGGGGTGCCACCGTCGGCAATGTAGAGATACCTACGGTTGATTATCCGAATGGGACGTATTTCGTGACGTTGCAATATGGCAAGGAAGTGAAGACGAAGAAGCTGGTGGTGCGGCATTGATTCCTCCGGAATGACAAAACGGAATGACAAAACGGAATGACAAAAAACGAGAAAAGGGCAAAAAGATAAACGAAAAGGAAAATACTGAGGGGGTGATTAAAAAATCATCCCCTCTTTTTTGTTGACATGACGGGAATCTACTGTCAGCCATTACTTTTTTTGGGTAAGTTCACCATTTGACACCTCATTTTTAAAGGTTTTTTCTAAATATTCAAAAAATAAATACAAAAACGAAATATTTAACATAACAAGACTTGACAAGTGTTGATATAGGGCATACATTGCAAGTGTTTTTATATCTCCTATTTTTAAATAACTAAAAAACCCATTTAACATGACAGCACCACAATCTGCCCAGTACACGGCAAACAACGCTTTTCTCCTTTTGGTTGATACCAACGAAGCCACTGCCCGAAAAGTCCCTGTTTTTTTCAAACACACGCAAACCTTGCGATTGAATATGGCAAGGGCAAAAGCAGAAGACACGGCATCCCAAAAAGACACAAAGGGTATGACAAAAGACAAAAATCAAATCAAAAGCGATTTGCTCGAACGCATGACCGACTTGACCGATATGGTTTCGGGTTTCGCTTCTGAAAAGAAAGACAATGTCTTGGCGAATCGGGTTAACAACTTTCATAATGTTTTTGCACGGACGCGCCAAAATAATATAGCGACGTTGTGTCGGGGTATTTTGGACGATGTGGCTCCTTTTGTACCCGATTTGGTTGACTACACCATTACGGCAGAGACGCTTCAAGACTTGTATGACTTGATTGATGTCTATGACGGCAAAGTACCTGAAACCCGTACCAAAGTGAAAGAGAAAACGGTCAACACGACGAACCGCGACGATATTTTTGACTTGATGACAGATTTGATGGAGAATAAAATCCTCAAAGTAGCTGTGGGTTTCAAAAAGAATGACCTTGATTTCTACAATAAACTCATTGCCGCCGCCGCAGTGGATGCCACAACCACCAAACCTGCCCTTATAAAGGTGGTGTTGAAAAATGAAACGGGTACACGTGACCTCAAAACCATGATGGCGCGCTCCCTGGACAATGATAAACATTTAACTGCCAATACGAAAGGTGTCATTACTTTCAAATTTGCCAAAGGCGGACTTAAAGACATTGAGGTGCCGATAGAAGGAGGTGAACCTATCAAACTGACGGGTATTATGACAAAAAATGGGAAAACAAAACGGATTGTCGTACCTGTTTAAGTGAAAAGTGAAAAGTGAAAAGTGAAAAGTGAAAAATGAAAAGTGAAAAGTGCGTCAAGTTTGGAACTTGACGCACTTTTTATTTGTGCCAAATGCAATTGGGCGTTACTGCTTAATCAACGGCACAACGGGTGTCGTATCCAAAGGCGATTTTATCAACGGTTTCGTCGGCTTTTTAGGCTTTCCATTGATAAGTGCCGTATCAACAACCGTATTTCGGACAAGAACGATGCTGTCCGCCAATTTATTCGCAGAATCTAAAACCATCATGCGACATTCGTTCAGCTTTTTTTGACGAAAACTTTCGACGGCATTGCGCACCTCTTGGTCTATGAGGTCTTGTTTTTTATTGTCCTCTTTACAAGCAAAAAGGAGTACAGAAATTGTGAATGTTAAAAAAAATAGCTGCTTCATATTTAAAAACTTTTATCTTAAAATTGTCAAATTGTATTTTACAATCCGTTGTGAACTAACGTTGTGCAAATTCACCATTCACCATTCACCATTACCCTAAGATTTAGGTGTTAACCCATTGTGTAACATACCTTTATGGTGTTGTTGGATAATGGCTTTTATCACTTTCTCCAATCTCATGCTCACTTCGGGTAGTTGTTCTGACAAATCATTGTTCAAAAAAATATCGTTTGTATAATCAAACAAACCTTGTGTATGGCTGCCGTCAAACAGTAAGGCATAACGATTGTCGTGAATCTGATACAACCCCTCTTCAAAATTGACAGCATAAAAATCGTTGTTTTTACTGAGGGGGGTAAAAATACTGCGTCCAAACGACAAATAAGGCGCATCGTACTGTAAAAAATCAAGGACGGATGGCACTATATCAATTTGTTGACCCACACGTGGCAAAACAGTCGGCTTAATTTCATTCGGTTTATAGAACAAAATGGGTATTTTAAAACGCCCAACGGCGGTCTGATATTCTTCAACGGTGCCATGCGCGCCTGTGTGGTCGGCACTGATGACGAAGAGCGTATTGTCAAACCACGGCTGTTTTTTCGCTTCCGCAAGAAACTGACCCATTGACCAATCGGAGTATAAAGTGGCGCGGTGAACGGGTTCGAGGTTAGGGTGTTTTTTTTCGAACCAAGCAGGTACAGTGTAAGGATGATGTGCTGTGATCGTGAAAATCATGCCATAGAACGGCTGTGGTGTCGCATTCAACTTGTTGAGCATGAATTGGAACATCTGTTCGTCCCAAATGCCCCATGTCCCGTCATAATCGCCTTCTTTTTCAGGGAAATCCTCACGTGCGTAAAAGTCTTTGAAGCCTGTCAGTGGTGCAAATTTGTCAAAATCCATAGAGCCTCGGTGCGCACCATGAAAAAAAGCGGTGTTATAACCTTTGCGTTTTAGATGCGCGCCTAACCCATCTAATTGATTGGACTGATAAGGCGAAAACATAAACGGGTCTTCCATCAACGAAGGTAAGCCTGTTGAAATCGCTGCCACGCCTTGCGTTGAGCGCAAGCCATTGGCAAAGGTATTTTCGCAATACAAACTCTGCTGTGCGATGCTGTCTAAAACAGGTGTAAAACCTTGATAACCAGCTGTTTTTGAATTGAAAAAGGCAGAATATTCTTTGCCGCAACTTTCTAACGCAATGATAACAACATTGACAGGACGAAAGGAGCCATTGGACTGTGGTTTTACAAAAATAGGGTAAATGCGCTCGGCTTCGGCATCAGACATATAGGTTTTTTCTGATAAAAAACGTTGTCCAGACGAATGAATGACGTTCAAAGTGGTATTGGAAACCAAAGGCATGAGCCGCAAATCGCTTGCAAACTCGGCGCTACTGAGGGGGGTCAAAGGACGGTGCTGTAGTCCACCCCTTGCGGCAACTAAAAACACGGCGATGCCGATGATGAAAACAGCTATTTGCGATTGCCAAAATGTCTTTTGAGGGGATGATATAAGTGTTGTTTTTTTATATAAAACATTGAAAACAAAAATACTACCTACGCCGAGAAACACTAAGTACCAATACTCGGCAAGGAGTTTCGGCAGCATATCGAGGGTATTTTTGAACAATGCAAAATCGCTCAAAACCATGCGCCGATTGGCAAAACGGAAGTAGCCGATGTCGCCTAATTCAAAACCAAGTGCAATGAAATTGAAAACTATGAATATTATTTTTTGAAAAGAAAGATACCTTTTTTGTGTTCTGAAAGGGAGTGGAAGTATGTAAGTGAGCCATAGAATTGTATTGACATACATGGCTGCGGAAAGGTCGAATTTTAAGCCATAAAAAAAATCAAGTGCTGTTGCAGATGGTAAAATAGTACTGTTGAAAACGTAAAAAAGTAAGCGACAGGTTGAGAAAAACAACATGGACAAAGCGACTCGAATGAGGGCTTGGCGGAGGAAAAAGGTTTCTGATTTGAGTTTTGTAAAGAACGTTTGAGTCATCTGCAGAAGAGATTTGAAACACGATGTCAAACAATTGTTTTTAGTTCAAATCGCGTTTTATACTGAGGGGGTTATTTTTTGAATATGTCTGTTCTATGGAACTCTAAATAATGTTCTCTTCCACTTAGAGATAATTTTGGATAGGTTTTCCCTTCTTCGATATTGAAGCGGCTTTTTGTTGGCTCTTTCAATAAATGAGAAATAAGTAATTCTTTACGATTGTTAAAACTGATATAACCGCCGTCAAATAGTCTATCAAAAGTGGGCGTGAATAACAGCCCATTTTTAACATCTAATCTTTCTCTATTTGAAGATACGCGCCATGGTTTGATATGACTTGCGATAAGGAACTTTGAATCATCTATTAATGTAATCGGGCATATCGGACACTCTAAAAGTAGTTTATCTCTAAAAAAGCCTTGTCCTATTCTCGATTTGACCAATTGCAGTTTTTCCGTTTCGGGAATGGTTTGCGTCTGTTCGATTGTGTCGAGTATTGTTTCTTCAATAATTTCTTTAAAACTTTCGTTATTAGATTCAGTAAATATTTTGAAATAATACAAGGTTTCGCCAGTATTATTCACCAATTTAAGAATAGAAGCATAAGTAATATTAGGTAACATCAGTTTTCTAATCAAGGCATAATAAACATTTCCATAAGTCTCATTACCAGGCTTCTTGGCATATAATCTCGTATCAGTGGCACTCCGATTATCGTGTTCCCTTAAATTTAAAAACAAATATTCATCAGTTAAAGCATTTATTTCATTATATCTTTCTTGCCAAACTTCGTTCATTCTCAATCGTTCTCTATAATTTTGAGATGGATTTAGATATTCAAATTGCATTTCATTCAAAAGTTCTACTAAATCACTTTTCCTTATAAAACATTTTATGCTGAATTTTTGACCGCCAAAAAAAATGTATCTTTTGAAGTCATTTTTGCTGCCAATATGCCATTCCCATGCACCTTTCCCTGTGCCCAATTTATTATCTTCATGCGTAAAAGAATCCTTAGAAGCTACTCGTTCTAAAGAATCTACCAAATGATAAACTTCATTATTAATAATAAAATTCATTGTTATATACCATATTTTGTAATATCCATTTGTTTTAATAAGGCAATAAGAACATCAACGACAATACTATTTCCAGCTTGTCTGTACATTTGGGTATCGCTGACGACAATATTAAAATCGTCTCGGAAACCCATTAACCGTAAACATTCTTTTGGTGTCAATTTTCTAATTTTACCTTTGTGTGTCACATAATTGTCAACTCCTGCACGATGCATTTTATGCATGGATTGCAATAGCGGACGTGCTACTTCTAAATCAGTTTTTGTACTTGTTTTGAAGTTTTTTGTTCCTCCAGCCAAAACATAATCTCTTACTTTATCCGATAAGTAATATTTCTCTTCTACTGTATTCACGTCAAAAACAAACTCATCAAATTCTGCCGTATTTTCTACTGATTCAAACCTGAAATCACCATGCCAATTAAATTGTTGGTTAGCTTTTTGGCAAAGTGCAATATCACCATTTATTTGAGTATATCTTTTCAATCTATTTTTTGAACTTGTCACAAACTTAATACCTTTCTCTTTTAGGTAATATTTTGAATCTGTATAATCTTCTAAAAAGTCCTGCATAGTATGCTCCAAAGGTATTTTGTCAGGAAACTCAAATTTTACAGAGTTATCAGCAAATCCAACAACAATAATCCTCTCTCTATTTTGGGGAATACCGTAATCTTTGCTATTCATCATTTTGTCAAATAATTTATAACCTAATCCACTCAATACCTCTTTTACAACCTTCCAAGTATGCCCACTATCGTGATTTATTAAACCTTTGACATTTTCATAAATGAATACTTTGGGCTTGGTTTCACTTACAACTCTTGCGAAATCATAAAATAAAGTACCTCTAACATCTTCAAGTCCTAACCTTTTTCCAACCATAGAAAAAGCTTGACAAGGACTACCACCAACTAATAAATCTACTTCACCTTTGTATTTTATTGCTGAAAAATTGGTAATGTCGTTATGCCAATGACTTGCAGCTATCTCGTAATTAGCGAAATAACTATTTTTAACATGTGGGTCAATATCACCAGCAAATGTTATAGAACTGTTTAGATTAAGCCTTTTTAAGGCTTGTTCAATGGCTCCAATGCCACTAAAAAGAGTTCCTAATCTTATTTTAGCATTGGGATAGGAAAATATCCTATCTTTCCAAGAGTCTATTTCAAAAAGTCTTTGTTGCTCTTCTGCAATGGAAAAATCATCAGTTATTAAATATTTTGTTTTATTATTAATCAATTCATTCATATCCAAGACATTTTTTTTGACAAAGTTAATTACTGTTTTTAGTTTTCATAGTATTTTGTTGTTTTTGTTTTGTTTTCAATTTCCTTTAATCAATGGTTCGTTAAGAAACTCTACAATGAACTACTCATAAATATTTGATTTTAAAAGAATTCTGATTTTGCATTTATTTTAGGTAGGGTTCGATTATAAACCTAACCCTATCAAAAATAAAAGACACATTATAATCGCTTGACAATCAGAATATTGTTTTTTTGCTAAATCGAAATTCTTAACGAACCATTGTTAATGACCTATCAATAACAAAATGCCATTTTCAAGATTATAAAAATCTGTATCTGGAAAACGAGAAGCCAAACGTTGTATGGCTATTTGGCTACGAATGCCTCGTTTGCAATAGAGAACAACGGGTAAACTCGTGTCTTCGGGTAACCAACGACTGATTTTACTGAGGGGTATTAACACGCCGCCAATGTTGTAGGCGGCGTGTTCATCTGCTTCACGAACATCTATGAGTTGATGTTTTTTGCCTTCGGCAATCCATGCTTGGAGTTCGGTGTAAGTGATGTTTTTCATTATTGACCACTGATGACGCTGATTTGACGGATTCTCTCTGACTTTTCACTTTTCACCTAATTCTACATGATTTTCGCCTTTATCGTTTGATTTTGGTAAAAAATACTGAGGGGTCTCTTTCAGCCTGTCTTCTGTCAATTCGACGACTTCACCGAGTTCGGGTATTTCAATTCTTGGAAAACCATTGTCGTTTAAGTATTTTTTGAAAACGATTTGTGTATCAAAATCACCATGAACGAGGAACAGTTTTGTCAAACTACTTTTTTGATTATCAAGGAATTGCAACATTTCTTTGTAGTCGCCATGGGCAGAAAATGAGTCCATAACTTCGACATCGCAATTGATTTTTTTCATATCGCCGAAAAAACGGACGAGTTTGTTGCCGTTGCGCAATTGCCCCGCGGGCGAATCAGGTGTGGCATAACCAACGATGAGGACGGTGGTGCGCCAGTTTTCGACATTGTTTGCTAAATGATGTTTGACACGTCCCGCATTTGCCATGCCCGATGCTGAAATGATGATACACGGCTCGTCGGAGGTATTAAGCTTTTTTGAATCCTCTGTTTTGCGAATAAATTTGAGATTTTGGAAGCCAAACGGATTCGGGTCTCTGAGCATATATTCATGCAAATTACTGTCAAAACACTCTGGGTGATTGATGAACACTTGAGTCGCATTGACTGCGAGAGGACTGTCCACATAAACGGGAATGGAAGGAAGCCTTTTAGCTTCAACGAGTTTGTCTAAAACATAAACAATCTCTTGTGTGCGCCCAACGCTGAAAGCGGGGATGATGACTTTTCCTTGCTTTTCGACGCATGTTTTCTTAATAATTTGGAGAAAATGCTCTGTTTCCTCGGGTGCTTTTTCGTGCAAACGGTCGCCGTAAGTGGATTCGCAGAGTAAAATGTCGCAGGGCGGCATGGGTTGAGGGTCGTTCAAAATAGGACGATTGGGTCGTCCGATGTCGCCTGAAAAACCAATAATCGTCGTTTTGCCCCCCTCAGTAATTTTGAGTGTAATGGATGCCGAACCTAAAATATGTCCTGCATCTCTGAACATCACTTCTACGTTTTCATGGACTGGAAACCAATGATCGTAGTTGAAACTCGCAAACAGTTTCATGGTTGAGCGCACATCTTCTGAGGTGTAAAGTGGCTCTGCATCGGCTTTCCGACCTCTTTTTATAGCTTTTTTATTGTCATATTCTGCGTCGCGCTCTTGGATACCGGCGCTGTCGAGGAGCATGATATTGACGAGTTCACGGGTGGCATGGGTGGAAAAGATGGTTTGATTGAAACCATCTTTGACCAATTTTGGCAAACGTCCGCTGTGGTCAATATGGGCATGAGACAACACCATGCAGTTGATATCTGCGGGGTTGAACAACCAATTTTCGTTAAAGTCCTTCATGGAGGTGCTTCGTCCTTGATAGAGACCGCAATCGAGTAGGATTGTAAACCCACTGTCGAGGGTCAAAAGATGGCAACTGCCAGTGACTTCGCGCGCTGCGCCGCAGAATTGAATTTTCATATTTTAATTTTCTCTGTTTAGTTCAATATCTTTTGTTTTACCCACATTGATAGGCACTGTTTCTACTTCGACATTTGATATTTCGAGTCCAAAATCCTCACTTGTTGACAGGCTTAATTTCTTCAAGACACGATAAGCGCGAATGGTAAATTGGTCGAATGGACTGATTTCATCGTCCACAGAAGCACGGCTGTTGAGTATAATAAATTTGAAATCTGCTCCAAAGCGGTGTTTTCGTAGGCTTGGATAGTGGCTCAATTCATCTACTTCACCATTCTCTTGCATTTCTTTAACGATCTTGCTGAACATTAAATTGACTTTGTGCTCAACTTTAAAACCAAATTTGAGTCGTACAAAAAAGACTTTTTGAGGGACAATAGTCGTCACTTTGTACTGTTTGAGGTAAGGGTCGTCGCAAATGTCCACATGGACGAACCAATAAATATCGGCGCGTTTGGGTCTTTTTTTGAAGATAGAATAGATGATATTAGAATCAATTTTTTCTTGGTCGCCTGACAGAGCAAGATAAACGAGGTTTGTTGCTTCTTTGGGAAGCGTATCGTCATCCATCAAATCTTTGAGCATCGGTACATACGGCTCAATGCTGACGACGCTGAGATGCCGACGACGCAATTCTTTCGCTTTATACCACATAAATATGCCAAAAAACAAGACAATCGCTATCATAACACTAAACCAACCACCATGAGCAAATTTTGCCAAATTGGATACCATGAAGGCGGTTTCAATGACAAATAGGAGAACGCCTAATCCGATTATGCGCCATAAAGGTTGGCGTTTCATGTGCATATAATGGAGTAAAAGCGTTGTAGTCATGAGCATATTTAGGATAATTGCTAAGCCATAAGCGGCATCCATTCGGGCAGATTCCTTAAAAATGAGGACAACAGCGATACAGCCTGCCAATAAAAACCAGTTGATGCTTGGAATATAAATCTGACCCTTCATCTGAGTTGGATAGTTGACTTTCATATTGGGCCAAAGTTTTAGCTTCATAGCTTCATTAACCAAGGTAAAACAGCCACTTATAAGGGCTTGGCTGGCGATGATGGCAGAAAAGGAGGCGATGACGATACCATAGGGCAAAAAGTCTTTTGACATGGTGGCGTAAAAAACGCTGATGCCCTCAAATTCTTTACCCGTATGGTTGGTCAATAAATAGTTGGCTTGACCTAAATAGTTGAGCATTAAGCAGATGAAAATTGCAATCCAACTGATGCGAATATTTTGTTTGCCACAATGTCCTAAGTCTGAATATAATGCTTCACCACCTGTTGTACAAAGGAAAACTGCACCTAACAACCAAAACCCATGCACACCTGTTAGCTCATTTCGATATGTAGTGACCATTTTAAGGGCATACCAAGGGTTTAATGCTTGGAATACTGAGGGGTTCTTCACAATCTGGATGAGACCTAAAATACCCAACATCCCAAACCATAACAACATTATAGGGCCAAAAGCTTTGCCGATGAAATTGGTTCCGAATTGTTGAATGATGAATAAGGCTATTAATATTGCCAAAATGATAGGCATGGTTTCGATGTGCGAAAAATCAACGCCATTGCGCACCCCCAAGATAGATAAACCTTCGATAGCAGAAGCAACAGAAATCGGTGGTGTTATGAAACCATCGGCAATCAAAGAGGCGCAACCTATAATAGCAGGGTAAATAATCCATTTTGACCGATAGCGTCTGACGAGGGCATAAAGGGCGAAAATCCCTCCTTCTCCACGATTGTCGGCATTGAGTGCGAGATAGACATACTTGAAAGTGGTGAGAATCATCAGCGTCCAAAAGACGGCGGAAACACCGCCATAAACTAAGTCTTGTGAGATAGGCTCGCCTGTTGTGATGGCTTTCATAACGTAGAGTGGCGATGTACCAATATCGCCATAGACGATGCCGAGTGTTACAAGTAAGCCGCCTGCGGTGATCTTATTGTGGCTGGAGTGTGACATTTTTTCTTTTTTAATCCCCTTAACTTTTGGGACATCGTAAAATTACAATAAATAAATGCGCAATACGGATTGTGAAAACGAGAAAAATCGGGCAAATTTACACGACTTGTTGATTTTTATGTACAAAAGCAAGAAAATACTGAGGGGGGTAGTTGAGACTTAACGATAATGTATTGTCAAAGTATCACCAAGTTTAAGATTGTATTGTTGCTCTTTTGATGCGATACCATTTTCAAGACCAATTTGATAACCTGCTGCGGGGTCGTTGAAAAACAAATTGCCCAAAGTGACGAGCATATCGCCTTTTTTGATAACATATCGAATAGAATCCTTTTTGACTTTTTTTATAGCCGCCATGTCGTTTTTAAGTTGGGCAATGGAGTCTTGTTGTAAGGCTGTTTTTTGTTCCAATGGTTTGATATACTGTGTTTTATTGCACCAAAAGGTTAAAAGCGGTAGCAGGAGTAAAAGGAACAAATAACGCTTGTTTTTAGTACGGGCTTTGGCAAGTTCTGTTTCAGCTTGACGGTGACTAAGAGCTAATTTACCTTCGAGCGCAACACGCTGTTTCAGCAAATCGTTGTATCTTTCTTCGAGCGGTTCTTGAAACATGGTTTTCTATTTAAAATAAAAATATTTAAAAAATAATTATCTAAAATTACGTTCGATTAAAATTGATTATATACTTTGCGGTTTATAAAAGAAGTTTATTTGATATATTTTTCAAATAAAGTTTGGTAAAAGCAAAACATATTATAGTTTTGCTAAATTATATATTTCCCACAATGTATTTGCTCTTTTATAAGCCTAACAAAATAGTAGGAACAACCAACCAATTTCTTAGAAGTATATCGTTAAAGTGCTAAAGTAGAACTAATTATTTGAGGTACAAACTTACGTCACAACTTACTTTTGTGCGGTGAAATTACGTGAATAATTCTTGAACTTAAAATAACAACACACAATGATATTAGACAGAAAGCAGCTTTGGATTTTATGGATAGGCTTGGGGCTATTTATATTTGCATTTATATGGGATGCCGTCTTTTCTGGTGAGCGTAATGTTTACCGATATAGAAATATGGTTGAAAAAAATCTTCAAATTCAAGAAAGAGCTGCGGATGAAGTTATTAATGATAAATCTTTTATCGAGCGCCGACTTAATACAGTTATGTCGGGTGCGGCTTTTAAAGAAGATGTGATACGTGTCGAAAAATTGCAAAAAGAACCCTTCAATATTTGTATTTTTAAAGGAGATTCTGCGATTTTTTGGACACGAAACGATGTTATTCCAGAGGTATCAGAATATATAACAGCGGAGACTCTTCAAGGGCAAACTTATTCCGCATTAGTAGAACTGAAGCAATCGCAATACGAATTGCGCTATCGTGTCCTACAAAATCCTGTGTCAAATGGTGGAAATACTGAGGGGGGGACAATTACCGTTGCGGCTTTGATACCTTTGAAGCGCGTTTATGGTTCGTTTGAGGGTAAATACTTAGAAAGTCACTTCATTGCTTCGTCTTTTATACCGACGAGTATGGAATTGGTCGAAAACGGAAAAAAGCAGTTCGCGGTACAAACCATAGACCAGAAGACATTATGCTCTCTTGCCATAGATTTTAGCAACGATTCTGACCGATTACATGATGTAGGTATGATTATTTTATTGGCGTTAGGCTTTTTTATGCTGGGTATGTTTGGCAATCGTATGGCGAAGCAAATGCTGGCTCAAAACGAGTCGCCAATGATGGGTATTACATTTTTTATAGGCACAGTCATTGCTTTGCGGGCGTGTATCATGTACATTGAAGGTAGTAAACTATTGCCGACGACTGATTTACAAATGGCGTCTTATGGTAATTCGACATTTATGCATTCGCTTTCAGAGTTAATTATCAACACGGTCTTTATTTTTTGGTTTTCTATATTCTTCAATAAAGAGTTCCGTTTGCCTGATTTTAGGCAACAACCTCTTTGGGTCAAATGGAGTTTAGCCGTTGCTTGTTATACTATATTGATTGCCCTCAACATATTGTCAATTGGGATATTTAACGATTTAGTCTCTAATTGGAAAAATATCATGTCGTTTGAAAGCCTAACAGATTTTAATGGGCAAACGATTGTCACGGTGTCCAGTATGGGACTGATTCAATTGACGGCATTCCTCATCAGCCATCGGCTTGTCGTTTCTGTCAAAGAATTGGAAATGAATAAAGGACAGATGCTGTTTGCACAAGGTGCAGCAATTGGTATTGGGGTTCTGCTTTATCAAGCTTATAATTTCAGTGTGAGTTTACCTATCGTCGGATATGCCGCCTTATTGTTAGTTTATATCATTATATTCCACCAGTTTATAAACAATAAAGAATCAAATGTTAGTTGGTTGGTCATTTGGGTGCTTATTTTTTCAGGCATTCAAGCCTTTTTCGTCTCTCGATTTAGTAGTGATAAAGAGCGAAAAAGTCTTTTTGAATATGCCCAAACTTTGTCAAATGAGCGCGACAGGTTTGCCGAAGGCTATATAAGAATTTTGCTTGATACTATCGTTAAAGACCCTTTAATTAAGACTTCTACATTGATGCCTTTTAGAATGGGGATTGATCCAAAACATATCGAAAAACAAATAACATCGTTTTTTGAGTCAGGCGATTATCTGAGCGATCACTATTCTTTGCGATTTTGGGGCATCAACAGAACAGGCGAAGCGGTCATCAATCCTGATAGTATCAAGCTACCGCAATTGCAACAACGTTTTTCTGAAAGCATTGCTATTAAAGACTTTAATTGTAATTTTTGGACGAATAGAAAAGGAGAAAACGCTTATTTAGCGCACGTTACACTGCCTTTGAGAAAAGAAAACCCTATATCTATTTTGTTTGAATTTACACGGACTGATAGGGTTTCAAGCCGTATTTTTACTGAAATTCTAGCAGATAAGCACTATAAAAAACTGGGTCAACTCAATGAGTACAGCTATGTGATATATAAAAATGGGATTTCAACAGAACAAAACCAGCATGGCTCTTTTGAACGCACCATAAGTCCTTCTCAGATACCGCCTAAAGGTCAATATGCTTATACAGTTGCAGACAATCAGGACCAAGTGACCTATCAAAGCCCGGACGGTATCGTTGTACTTATCAGTAAATATATACCCCTCAGTTCACAGGGGTTTACCTTGTTTATTTACTTTATAGTGGTTTTGACGCTTATGTTTATGTTTTTGATGCTTATCAATCATTTCTATCCTTTTTTACCACCTGTTGTCGCTATGTCATTTACCAATGCGACAAATACCTCTTTGCGATATCGGATAATGATTCCTGTTATCTTGTTTATTTTATTGTCTTATGCCATCGTTTTTGTCTTTACATTCAGTTACTACAAAAAAGTAGGCGAAAAATTTTATACATCTGAATTTGAAAACAAGGCGAAGACCATCATGAAGAACCTCCGAAAAGAGTTTCAAGATGATATCAGAGGCGATAAAGACCTCATAAACGCTTGTCTAACACGCAATTCGGATAGTTACGAAATGGCAATGCACTTCTTCAATACTGAGGGGGTACTTCAAGGCACAACGGAATCCAATATTTTTGATAAAGGTATATTGGCACCGCGCATGAATCCAACGGCGTATATGAAGTTAAGGATGGGGGTAGATGATGCTTATAGGGCGGATGAAAATATTGGTAACTTTCACTACAAATCCTCCTTTTATGCTTTAAGAGACAGCTCAGAAAAACAACTGCTGGGCTTCATCGAACTGCCTTTCTATTCGCGTGACCGCAACCTAAGGCTTTCTGCCAGTGATATGTGGAGTTATAGTGCGGGTTTTTTAACGGCTCTTTTCATCCTTTGTGTGAGCCTCATTTCGATGCAAACTGAACGGCTCATTCAACCGTTGCAACAAGTGGCGGATACACTTCGCCGCCTTCGGGTAGGTAAAACCGAAAAAAATGAACTCATTACTTGGAAAAGAAAAGATGAAATTGGTGCGCTTATCAATGCCTATAATTCTAAAGTGACCGAACTCGAAGAAGCCATTATGCGCCTTGCCGAAGCAGAACGTGAAGGGGCTTGGCGGGAAATGGCGAAGCAAGTGGCGCATGAAATCCGGAATCCTTTGACACCGATGAAACTCGTTGTGCAACACCTTGAAATGATGCGTTTGCAAGGCAATGAAAATATGGTGGAATATACTTCCCGCTCTAACAGAGTGCTTTTGGAACAAATTGCCAGCCTTGAGAATATCGTTAATGAATTCCATTCTTTTGCAAGGATGCCCAACAAAGCGACAAATGTCAGCTTTCCGCTCAACGATTTGGTGCAATCTGTTGCTGACCTTTTTGCACAACACAATAACGAGGGCAAAAATTTAGAAGTAAGGCTAACAATGCCAAGCGAAATATTTGTGGTCTATGCTGACCGTGCTTTATTGACGAGCGCATTCAATAATTTGATAAAAAATGCCATCCAATCCATTCCGCCTGATCGCAATGGCATCATTAGCATCAATTTGTATCGTGAAAACAATACAGCAATCGTCAAAATTAGCGACAATGGGTCGGGTATTCCAAAAGATATTCAAGACAAAATTTTCAGTCCTAATTTCACTACAAAAGTCTATGGTTCAGGTATCGGTTTGCTGATTACAAAAAATATTATTCAATCTGTCAGTGGAACAATTACTTTTGAAACCATTGAAAATGAAGGTTCTGACTTTTTTGTTCAATTAGAAATTACAGAAAGCCATAAAATTGAACCGCAACCCTTAGCTTCGGCACGAGTTTGAATTGCTGTATTGCTGGATGGTTATATTGCTGTATTGCTAACAGATAACCATCCAACAATACCACCAATTTAGCTCAATCCCTGCAATTCTACCAATTTACGATACTCACCACCAAGTTGAATAAGCGCATCATGGGTTCCACGTTCAATGATTTTACCTTCACGCAACACAATGATTTCGTCAGCATGTTGTACCGTCGAAAGACGATGTGCAATGACGAGTGCCGTTCTACCCGTCATCAATTGCATCAAAGCCGCTTGCACCAATTTTTCACTTTCAGAATCTAAGGCAGAAGTCGCTTCATCCAATATCAAAATATCTGGATTGCGAAGCAAAGCACGCGCAATCGTTAGGCGTTGCCGTTGTCCCCCGCTTAGTTTCATACCTCTGTCGCCAATATTTGTTTGGTAGCCCCCCTCAGTATTTTCGATAAAATCATGCGCATTAGCTGCTTTTGCTGCCGCAATAACTTGTTGATTATCAACATTTTCTAAACCAAAAACAATATTGTTGTAAATGGTATCATTAAACAAAATCGCCTCTTGTGTTACTATGCCCATAAGCGAACGCAGGTCTTTCACTTTCAAATCCCGAATATCCACACCGTCTATCAAAATGCCCCCCTCAGTAACATCGTAAAAACGAGGCAATAAATCCGCAATCGTTGACTTCCCTGCACCCGATGCACCGACCAAGGCAACTATTTTACCTTTTTCAATCGTCAAATTGATGTTCGCTAAAATCTGCTTTTCCGCTTCGCGGTAATAAAAAGAAACATTTTTGTATTCAATTTGATGATGAAAGCCACCAGCCCCCGACCCCAGAGGGGAGACTATACGTGCCGTCTCCCCTTTGGGGTTGGGGGGGTCAACAATTGTCTCTTCCGCATTTAGGATTTCTTCAATACGGGTCAATGCGCCGGCACCTCTACGTATATTGTAAGACGCTGCCGAAAACGCTTTCGCAGGTTCGATGACAGTGAAAAAAGCATATAGAAACCCTAAAAACGATTGTGGCGTCAGCTCTGTCGAAACGACTTGTTTGAATCCAAACCAAATCAAAACGCACACAACCGCAATACCTAAAAATTCCGTTGTTGGCGAAGCCAATTCTCTCTTACGGTAATGTTTCATCAATAAATTGCGGTAGCCATTGTTTTCTAAACCAAATTTTTGGCGTTGATAACCCTCTGCGTTAAATGCTTTAATGACTCGTGAACCGCCCAAAGCTTCGTCCAAAACAGAGACCATTGACCCCAATTTTTCTTGCAATGCAGACGATTCTTTTTTCAATGATTTGCCAATGCCACCGATGATAAACCCTGTAAAACCAAGCAAAATGAAGACAAAACCTGTCAAAGTGGGCGAAATATAAAGCATCAACGACATCGCCCCAATGATGAGCAGGGGTTCACGAACCATCGTTTCCAAGACATGTAATATGCTGTATTCAATTTCTTGAACATCGGCAGTGATGCGGCTGATGAGGTCGCCTTTGCGCTCGTCGCTGAAATAACTGAGGGGTAGCCTCAATGTTTTGTCAAAAAGAGCTTGCCGAATATCGCGTACAACGCCGTTGCGTAAAGGCGCAATGAAATACAAAGCGAGGTAGCGAAAGAGGTTTTTGAAAAAGAACAAGATAACCATAGCGATACAGACATAAATCAATGCCCGTTCTTTGCCATAATTTTCAATAATATGCCCCAATTGGTAGTAAAAACTATCCGTTAGTGCTTTGATATTCCATTGAAAATCAGGCTTTTGTGTCGGCGGTATTGTTTGTCCCAATAATATTTGGAGAAACGGAATCAACATCGGAATACTCACGAGGTTAAAGAAAACCATCAAAATATTGCACAGAATATTCAGCGCAACATAAGGTTTGTAGTTGCGGATATATTTAAAAAGTTTAGAAATTGTTTGCATCAATAATATTTAATGGTGAATGGTGAATGGCGAATGGCGAA
>JAYSQG010000523.1:0-28844 GCA_043721685.1 Saprospiraceae bacterium
AGTTTAAATTCGTTATCTAAACCTAATAAATCCGTTAGGATTTGCACGTTTGTAGATTAAAATGAACGGACATTTTTACGAATCCGCTAGGATTCGCACCTTTTTAGCATTACAAACGTGTGAATCCTAGCGGGTTCATAAGAAATGAAGCACTATATTTAATCTACAAACGTGCAAATCCTAACGGATTTTTAGGTTTTCAAACAAAAAAGAATCCCGAATTTCGTTGTTACAAAATTCGGGATGTTTCATGTTTTCTTAGTTCACTAGACCAATAGTTATCCCAAATAATTACCAATTGCTATAATTTCTGCAAACACACCCGCAGCCGTTACTTCCGCACCTGCACCTGGACCACGCACCACAAGCGGACGTTCGCGATAACGTTCAGTCGTGAAAACAATCATATTGTCAGAGCCATCGAGGTGGCAGAAAGGGTTTTTAGTATCAACCGCTTGCAAACCAATCGTCGCTTTACCGCCTTCTATTTTGGCAATCATCCGCAATTGACCACCGTTTGCATCGTCCAACATTTTGTCAAAAATGTCGTCTGAATTTTTCAAATTTTCAAAAAACTCGTCAACTGTTTTAGCAGACAAACAGGCTTCAGGAAGGAAATTTGTAATTTCAACATCCGTATCTTCAATCGCAAAACCTGCTTCACGTGCTAAAATAACGAGCTTGCGACGGACATCTATGCCTGTGAGGTCAATACGTGGGTCAGGTTCAGTATAGCCCAATTCCTTTGCTTTTCCTACGATTTCAGAGAATTTGACACCTTTTTTGAAATTATTGAAGATAAAAGAGAGTGAACCCGACAAAACACCTTCAATTTTCAAAATTCTATCGCCTGAAATAATCAAATCGCTCAAAGTGGAAATGACGGGCAAACCTGCGCCGACATTCGTTTCGTAACCATAACGAATGCTGCGTTTGATAGCCGTTTCTTTCAAATCCACATAGTTTTGATAAGACGACGAATTGGCAATTTTATTCGCAGTTGATATTGAAATCGAACTATCGAGAATATCGTGGTACAAACCCGCCACGTCTTTATTGGCAGTGCAATCGACAAAAATGGTGTTTGGCAAATTCAACGCCTTCATTTTTTCGACAAATACTGAGGGGGATGCTTGTTCACCTTTTTCAGTCATCAAAGACATAAATGCTTGTTGGTCAATGCCATCTTCATCAAAAAGCATTTTGCGGCTATTGGACAAACCAACGATTTTGATTTCGATGAAACGATTTTTTTTCAAAAACTCTGTATTGTCCACAATTTGACGAATCAAAGTTTTGCCAATCAAACCTGTTCCCATTATGAACACATTCAGCGTTTGAGCATCCGACAAGAAGAAACCTTCGTGCAACGCATTCAAGGCTTTTGCTTCATCATGACTCGGCACAACGACCGAAATATTGAGTTCAGAAGAGCCTTGCGCAATCGCCACGCAGTTCACACCGTTTTTGCCCAAAGAATGGAACATCAAACCTGCAATGCCCGGACGATAGCGCATTCCCTCGCCGACAATCGCTACGACTGACAAATCGGGTTCTATACTGAGGGGGTTCACAGAGCCACTTTTGAACTCATATTCAAACGCTTTTTCAACGGCACGTCTCGCTTTTGAAGAATCTGACGGATTGACTGCAAAGGAAATAGACGATTCAGATGAGCCTTGTGTTATCAAAATAACATTGATTTTGGCAGCCGCCAAACCTGCAAACAAACGCCCCGCTACACCCGGCACACCAAAAAGACCCGAACCGCTCAATGTTAATAAAGACACATTTGAAATCGAACTGATGCCTTGAACCGCATGAGCCGAAGGGTCGCGCTTGTTGGAAACGAGCGTACCAATGAAATCTGGATTGAATGTATTTTTGATATACAACGGAATTTGCTTCCTAAATGCAGGCTGCAACGTCGGCGGATAAATGACTTTTGCGCCAAAATGCGACATTTCCATCGCTTCGGCATACGTCATTGTTGGGATGGTAAATGCCTTTTTGACCTTGCGTGGGTCGGCAGTCAACACACCATCTACGTCTGTCCAAATTTCGATGACTTGGGCATCTAAACCCGCAGCAATAATCGCCGCCGTATAGTCAGAGCCGCCACGTCCGAGTGTTGTTGTCAAACCAAACTCTGCACCATTTGCACTGCCTTTGACAGAACCAATAAAACCTGTGACGATTTGCACTTTGTCGTTGTGTGCTGCATAATATTCAGCCACACGGCGGTCTGTTTCTTCTAAATCCACCTTTGCCGAACCGAAATTTTTATCGGTTTTGATGATTTTACGCGCATCAAGGAACTCCGCAGGAATACCCGATTCGTCTAAAGTATGCGCCACAATGAGGTTCGACAAACGTTCGCCAAAGCTGACAACATAGTCTAAAGTCCGTGGCGACACTTCTCGAATCAAAAAGATACCCCTCAGTACATCGAGCAAATCTTCGGTATTTTTTTCAACAAGCGGCAAAACTGCTGCAAAACGTGCCGCAGTTAACAGCTCTTTTGCAGAGTCAATATGCCGCATTTTCACCTGTTCAAAGGCAGTCAAATAATCCGCATCGCCTTGTTCGGCTTTGGTTGCCATATCAATAAGCCCATCGGTGACACCGCCAAATGCGGAAAAAACAACCGTAAAACGGTCGCCACGCGCATGATATTTCTGTAAAATAGCAACAATACCCCGAATTCTCTCGGGCTTTCCGACGGACGAACCGCCAAATTTTAGAACTTTCATATTTTAGTATTGAGTCGTGAGACTTATGTCATGCGTTGCAGTCAAGCGTTGTATCTTAACACACGAATAACCATTAACGAATAACTGATAATCAATTGGGCGGCAAAATTATCGTTTTGGTTTGGTTTTACTAAAAAATGGACGGTTTGTTTGGTTTTTGATAGAAAAAGAATTTATGCTTCAAATAACATATCCATCGTCAAATCATTTTGAACTAATCCAGAGATAAAGCCCAAATCAAAAAACATTCGTGCAATTTATGAAATCCGTATCGCTCCATTTTACATTCAAAAAAGGGATATTTTAAAGAAAAAAATGCTATAAAAGGGTGAATAAATCTTGTTTTCAATAAAAAGTAATTCGATATTTGGGCTTTACTATTCAGAAAACAACACATAAAATGCCCGTAGCACATGATGAATTGTGGAAAGTATCTTTCCGAACGTTGATGCCGCAATTTGTGGAATTTTTCTTTCCTCAACATTATGGAAAGATAGATTGGAACAAAGAAATCGTCTTTTTAGACAAGGAGTTGCAAACGATTCAGCCTAATTCACGTCCTAAAAACAGGATTGCAGATGTTTTGGTGATGCTGCACCGCAAGAGAGGGAAACCGCTTTACATCTTATTGCATATTGAAATACAAGGGTATATTGATAAAGTTTTTGGATTGCGGGCGCATCAAATGCGTTATCGCATTGAAGATAAATTTGGTATAAACCCCGTTATGTTATGCGTTTTTACGGACAGTAATCCGCATTTTCATCCCAAAGAATACGTAGTTGAAACATGGGGAACAGGCGTAAGAACCTTTTTCAACACCTATAAAGTAATGGAAAATCACCCCAGCAATTACAAAAATCCAGACCGCATCGTTTCATTAATCATGGAAACGGTCTATTATTCGACACAATTAAAAGGCAAGTCTGATGATGAAATTATGGGCTTATTTCTGCCGATAACACGAAAATTGATAACAAAAGGTTATACAAGAAAAGAAATTGAGGTGGCTTATAATTTCATAGAAGCATACATAAAATTTGGAAATAACGAAAGTTATCTTATCTTTGAAGGAAAAATAGATGATATGTTAGATTATGAATCAACACCAGAAATTGTCGCTGATTTTTTCGATACAGAAAAAAAAATGCGCCGACTGCGAGAAGCTGAAGCTATAGCAGAAAAAAATGCAGAACGTGAGCGTCGAGAAAAAGAACGTGAGCGTCAAGAAAAAGAGTTCAGTATTCTTTTACTTCTAAAACAGAATATGAGTGCAGAAATAATTGCTAAAGCACTCAATGTACCTGTTGAAAACATTCTTCAAATTCAAGAAAAATATAAAGACAACAATCCAATTGATGAAATTTTGAAGAATTAATATTGCGCCTTTATTGTTACGTCAATATAAACGGCTCTTACGCACACCCGCATAAGAGCCGTTCCTCTTTCCACTTGATTGTTTTATACCATTCAAAAACTAATCAAAAAAGCGTATTTTGCTTCGCAAAACGTTAAAAAAGATGCTCCTTAATAAAAGGTGCTTTACCTTTGTTAGGAAATCCTCCCATTTCAATTATATAAATCTTAAAACAAACTTATCACAATGGACTTCGCTAAACCTTCTCTTTGGGTGCGCTTTGGGCTACCCCTCAGTATTTTCTTAATTTTTATATCTTCTTTAAACGGTCAAACGACGCAACAGGCGACGCTTTTGAAGGATATTAATGTGGGAACTGCAAGTTCCAATCCAACCAACTTTACCTCCGTTGGAAATACAGCTTATTTTACGGCTGATGACGGTTCGGGGTCTGCACTTTGGAAATCTGATGGCACGGCGGGAGGCACAACTAAAATTACGACAATAATTAGTAATCCATTGAGTTACAATGGCAATCTATATTATTGTACAAAATTTGCTCAACCCAATGGTTATTTCCAAGCTGTTTTATGGAAATATAGTGGTGGCGTTTCAACTGTTGTTGATACAGTAAATGAATATTTTTTCAATATTTTGAACATTGACTTAAAAACAGTTAATTCTTCAATTGCTATAGATATTTTATTTCAATACACTGCGAATACGGGCTTCAATGAGTACACTTTGCGTTTTTTTAGTAAAGGTATCTCTGGGACGACCAGTAGAACATCGACAGCACTTTCTTCAAGATATAGTGGAAATTGGACTTATGTTGAACCATATTATCTCAACGATACCATAGCTTACAGATATGAAGGTTATTTTTCCTTCGGACAATCTGGAGGTTCGAGTATTTATTTAGCAAGTAAAAGAGATTACGTGTGGCGTATTAGTTCCCGTCCACAAAATCCTTACACTGAAATTTACCCTTTAGGCATAATTAACAATGAGTTCATCTATATTTCATTGAGATTAGGTAATTTCGCAGGTTATGTAGGTAGTCAATTTGACCCATACTACTACTTATATAAAATGAATAACAATGGTGATACAGTAAGGTTAATACAACCTCCAATAAAACCATTGAGGCAGCCCGACCAGTCTTTTTCACTAGTTAACAACAGATTAGTTAAATCTTTTAATAACAAAATATACTTCAATACTGATGACAATAAAATCTGGGAAACCAACGGCACAGCAAGTGGCACAGTCGCTTTAACTGACGGTACAACAACAACCCTCCCCCTCAGTATGAACAACCCCATCGTTCTCGCCGATGGTTTATACTTTTATGACAGTTATAACAGCGAATTTAGGATTTGGAAAATAGGTACCACGGGCAATATCAGTAAAATTCTATCTATCCCAACAGCAACCGATAAAGACATAAAATTGGTCAATCTGAACAATGCACTTTGGCAATTTACAAGCGTCAATACCAATTCTACGACAGATAAACCTGTTTATCTCTATAAAATTGATGTCGTCAATGGCACAAGACAAGCTATTAGCGCAGCAAATGGTTTGGATTATACCAATAATAATTTCGTTGCAGCAGGGTTAAAACTGTTTGCTTCTGCCAATGATGTGACGGCAGCCAATAGCAATCCGACAGGTCAAGAACTCTATCAACTATCCATAGACCCCTCAGTAGCAAACTGTGCCAATGACAATGTCGCGCCTTATTTTGGCAATTGCCCAACAAGCATCGTGAAGAATATCACAACAGATAGAGACACCACTTGGTATCCTTTTCCAAGTGCTTTTGACAACTGTTCGACCCCCTCAATAACGGCTAATATTACTGGCTTTTATGCCAATAATGCAGTACAAACAGGCAATACGGTTATTATATCAAAAGATTCAACAGCTCGTTTTGAATATACTGCAACCGATGCCAAAGGCAATACAGCCAAGTGTATTTTCACTGTTAAAATCCTAAAGCCTTGTGTACCAGCCACTTCGACATTTACAAATACATGTCCATCAGATTTGACGGTACTAACGCCCGATGCTTGTGCGCGCATTACGTGGCAAGTGCCAACAGCCCTTGATAATTGTGGTAATATCGCCTCAATAACGCAAACAACAGGTTCGCCAAGTGGTGCGTGTTTTCCTATTGGCGTTCAAACAATTACTTACACAAAGCAATATGGTGGCACTTGTAGTTTTAAAATTACGGTCAATCAAACGTCTGTTGACCCTTGTGCAACAGACGTTACACCACCCGTTTTAACAAACTGCCCAACAAACGTCAATTTGACAACGGCAACCACAACCGCCTTAGCAAATTGGACAGCACCCACTGCTACCGACAATTGCGGCACCCCCTCAGTATCAAGCAATTACAATGCGGGTTTTGCTTTTCCAATTGGTTCAACGACAGTGGTTTATACGGCAACAGATGCGAAAAACAATACAGCAACTTGCGCTTTCAATATCGTCGTTACAGCAGCGCAAACTGGAACGCCGAATTGTGTATCTCACTCAAATGCGCCGTGGAGTGAATGGATTGCCAACGTCACACTCGCCAATCTCAACAATGCGTCTGACAAAACACGCAGCGACCGCTACGCCACAGGTTATTCAGATTGGACAGACAAAACAGCGACCGTTTCAAAAGGTCAAAACTACCCCCTCAGTATAACGCCAGGATTGAGTTGGTCGGGTTATCAAACCAACCTCTTTTTCCGTGCTTGGATTGACTTCAACAACAACGGTATTTATGAAGATACAGAAAAAGTATTGGAACAAAACAATGGCAATCAATCCATTACACAAAGTATAACGATTCCAACAACAGCCATAACAGGCACTGTCCGTATGCGCGTGAGCATGAAAAAAGATGCTTATCCAACCGCTTGCGAAACCTTCGCAGCAGGAGAAGTTGAGGATTATACAGTCAATATTCAGCAGGTGGCGGACCCTTGTGCAACAGATGTGACACCACCTGTATTAACAAATTGCCCTGCAAATATCAGTTTGTCAACAACCACAACAACAGCCGTCGCAACTTGGACAGCACCAACAGCGACAGATAATTGTAGCACCCCCTCAGTATCAAGCAATTACAATACAGGTTTTGCTTTTCCAATTGGTTCAACAAACGTCATTTATACAGCAACCGATGCAAAAAACAACAGCGCAACGTGTAGTTTCACCGTTACCGTCAGCAGCCCGAATACAGGCACTTGCAAAAAATATACGGCATCAAGCACCAATTCTATTTGTAATCCTGCGACTTGGCAACCTTACATTTTGCGCAACAGCACCGATAGATACGTGGCAGATGGCTTAGAATTTAAAGAAACAAGCACAGGGACAGCCACTTTGAAAGGCACTTTGCGTTCACCGACTTGGCAAGCCGTTGCCGTTGATTTGACTTTTTCGGGCAAAACAACAACGGGTACACCACAGAAAGTCAACTGTTTGACCCCCTCCCTATCAACGACAAATTGGGCATATTATCCGACTGTTTCTGGCACAATTGCACTGCCTACGGGAACGGTCAACATCAGTACATTGACCAATGATTTGCAAATAGGAACAGGTGCTAATACGCAGAATATCAATGACTTAGGCGGTTACACCAAGTTTTCTATCGGCACAACACCTTTTGAATTATCATTCAGTATGACCAATGAAACGGCTGTGGCTTGCGACAATACGACAGACCCTTGTGCGAATGATGTGACACCGCCTGTTTTCCAAACTTGCCCTCAAAATATCAGTGTGACAACGACAGGCACAACTGCAATAGCATCATGGGCGGTACCAATAGTGACGGATAATTGCACTGCAAATATTTCATTATCAAGCAATTACACAGGCGGCAGTTTCCCTATTGGTACAACAACAATCATTTTTACAGCAAGTGATGCAAAGAACAATACGGCAACATGCAGTTTTAATGTAACCGTGTCTTCATCAACAACTTGCACCCCCTTAGTACCCGTAAAGATTTTTGCAAAAAACATCACTGCCACAACTGCTACATTGGTTTGGTCAAAAGTCAGTAATGCTTTTCAATACGAGTATCAATTGCTTTACGATGATACAAGTCAACCTAATGGCGGTGCGCTTATATCTTCGGGCATGGTGAATGATACTTTTGCCAATATTTCGCTGGTATCAGGTCGCCTTCGTGCTATTGTGCGCAGTCGTTGTACAGCAAACGGCACTTGGTCAGCTTGGTCAAATGCCACGATGTTCAATCTATTCAACGAACCCTGTACACAAGGCGCAAGAACAGCTTTTGTTGAAGATTTTGAAAGCAGTTCTTACTCGACGCCACAAGGTTTTAACTTGCCTTTATGTTGGACAAAACTGACTTATCATGCGCCAAATGTGTATGAATCATGGGTTGATGTACGTATAACAAGCCGTGGAACGCTTGGCAATGCGACCAAACGCGCCATCATGTTCCGCAGCACGCCTTTGGATTCGTCGTTGATATTGATGATTAGCCCTGAAATTGCCAATCTTTCAGCAGCCACAAACCGCTTGCGTTTCAAGGCAGCAAATACTTGGGGCAGCGAATTGGCAGGTGCAGGACGGATTCAAATCGGTACGATGAGCAATATTTATGACGGCTCAACTTTCGTTTCTTTTGGCAATCCAACTGTTATCACAGACAATAATTTCAGAGAATATATGGTTGATTTCACGACTTATACAGGCACAAATCGCTTCATTGCCTTCAAATATCTTGATGCAGGAGGCGACCAATTCCGCAGTCTCGAAATAGATGATGTCGTTTGGGAAACAAAACCTGTGACGACAGCAAGCAATGATATTGAACTCACAATAACTTCCACACCAGCAACTTATCGCCAATGGACAACCAACACAGTGCGTGTAACAGCTAAAAATATTGGTACAACAACCATGACCAATATTAAAATTGACCTAAAACGTCCAGCAAAAATGTCTTTTGGCGGCACACGAGTCCCCTCAGTAGGCACGTTCAATGACTATTGTGCGGGTGGTATTGAATGTTCTGAATGGCTCATTCCAAGTCTGGCAGCAGGGGCAACAGCAACACTTGATGCACCGTTTTTTGTCCTTGATGCCGTTACACCGATTATGGTGACGACAAATCTTTTAGCTTCAACACCAACAGATGCAACCGTTGCGAACAATACGGCAAGTGTTTCTATCGCACCCGCAACAAGTGCCTTACAATCAGCGAGTTATAAGCCGACGCAGTTGATTCCTATTGTCATTCAACGCATTGCACCAAACCCAACGGACGGTGAATTACGGATACTTTTGGAAAGTTTAGATGCCCGCGAAGTCACTTTTGAATTTTATAACAGCCTTGGAAAAGTCGTTAAATCAGAGAAAAAAGCGGTTGAAAAAGGCTTGAATCGCCTTGAGTTTTCGATTTATGATTTTGCACAAGGCGTGTATTTTGTAACACCTTCTACACATCAAGGGCATAAAGTGCCGACGAAGTTTGTAAAATTGTAGTTATTAAACATACAAAAAGCGGCAACCGATTTGGCTGCCGCTTTTCTAAGTAAAAGTGAAAGATATGGACAATAAACATTGAGTGTCAGCAAAATATGTGCCATTCCTGTTAACCTATTAAAAAAATAGCTGGGCGTTTATGAAGGTCTGGCATCGTCGTTTTTTTCCATTCTGCAATGGTTTTTGTCACTAAATACTGAGGGGGGGTCGTGAGGTCGGCAGCGATACATAATTTGGTATTGGGTTGCAAAGTTGAAAGAGCTGCTTCTGTCAAAGCCTTGTTGCGATAGGGCGTTTCGATGAAAATTTGGGTTTGTTTTGTACGTTTTACAATATCTTCTAACCGTTTCAAATCCTTACCAATTTCTCCTCGTTTCGCAGATAAATAACCATGAAACTGAAACGACTGACCGTTGAATCCTGAACCCATCAAAGCCAATAGAATCGAACTGGGTCCCACCAAAGGCATCACTTCAAAACCATTTTTATGCGCCCAATCAACGACAATAGCCCCAGGGTCAGCAACGCCTGGACAACCTGCTTCGGACATGACACCGATGCTTTTACCCGTATTTAATATTTTGCCAATTTCTTGAAAATCAATACTTTGTGCGTGTTCATCTATCTCAAAAACAGTCACACTACTGAGGGGGTAAGGGGGTAAGGTGGCTTTGATAAAATGCCGCGCAGTTTTGGCACGTTCCACAATAAAGGTATCGAGACCATGAATGATTTCGATGACGTAAGGCGGAATCGTATGCAGCGCATCGTCGCCAAGAGGCGTGGGTATGAGATATATTTTACCTTTCATTCGCTTTCAGCAGCATAGATGGCAGCACCCACGATGCCCGCACTGTTCAAGAGTTCAGCTGGCAATACCAACGTTTCGATGGTGAATTGGTCTTTATATTCATTGAAATATTTACTTGAACCGCCTCCAAGCAAAATAAGGGTGGGTTGCAGGTACAACTCTAATTTTTCAAGGTATTCGTTGAAACGTTTACCCCATTTTTTCCATGACAAACCTTCACTTTTACGGATTGAATCGGCTGCATATTTTTCTGCGATGAGGTTTTTTTTCATCAAAAAATGACCAAATTCGGTATTGCGGAGCAAATGACCATCTGTAAAAACCGCACTACCCAAGCCCGTTCCAATGGTAATTAAAACAACTGTACCCATTTTTCCTTTGCCAATACCAAAACGCATTTCAGCCATGCCCGCCGCATCTGCATCGTTGATAGCGATAACCCGACTACCCGTTGCTTTGCTGATAACGGTTTCAATATTGCAACCAATCCAAGATTTGTCAAGATTGGCAGCCGTCAAAGCAATACCATTTTTGACAACGGAAGGAAAACCAACGCCAATAGTGCCTGAATAATTGAAATATTTGACAATTTCTAAGATGGCTTGTGCCGCATTTTCTGGCGTACTGGGTTCGGGCATCGGTACGCGAAACCGTTTGCCGATGAATTCACCTGTTTCTAAATCAACAATAGCTCCTTTGATGCCCGATGCACCAACGTCTATTCCTAAAAGGGATTTCGCTTGCATTTTTGTTTGCTCGTTATTGGTTATTCGTTATTGGTTATTCGTTATTCGGAAATAGTTAGTCCAATCCCGAATAACGAATAACCAATAACGAATCCCTATTTAATTACTCGTATTTTCATTTTAACATCTTTGGCAGGGCGGTCGCGTCCATCTTTTTGAACAGCAACAATTTTGTCAATGACATCTAAGCCCTTAATAACATGCCCGAAAACAGTATATTCTCGGTCAAGCGGTGGGAAACCGCCTATCTCTGCGTACATTTTTTTCTGTTCAGGTGTGTAATGTATGCCTTTCATAGACTCTATGCGGTTGAGCATAGTTTCGTCAAAGGGTTTGCCATGCACAATATAGAATTGAGAACCGTTTGACGCTTTTTCAGGATTTCCCGCATCGCCCATACGCGCTGCTGCTAAAGCGCCTTTGACATGAACCAACGAATCTACAAATTCGGCAGGAACAGTATAACCAGGACTACCCATGCCGAGAGGTTGACCGGCTACGGCATTTTTGGAATCAGGGTCACCACCTTGAATCATAAATTCGTTGATAATGCGGTGGAAAATAGTGCCATCGAAAAAACCTTGTTCCGCGAGTTTAGTAAAGTTGTCGCGGTGTTGTGGCGTAGCGTTTGAGAGTTCGGCGAGCATTGTGCCGTAATCCGTTTCAATTTCGACAAGGCAGGTTAAGGGTGCGTCAATGTGGATTTTTTGTTTTGTTTCACTCATTTTTTTTCCTTTATAGGCTTTGAGAATGACTGTATAATTGCCTGAACGTTTGTATTCGTGTTGAGCAACAGAGTCGGTTATTTTTTTACCGTCGCCGAAATCCCATTCATAGCGTTCGGCTTTTTGTGATTTATTTTGAAAGGTGACTTTAGCTGGAGCCGTTTTTTCAGCGTCTTTGACGATAAAATTAGCAATGGGCTTTGAGCAAGATGTAAATATCAGAGTTGCAATAGATAGAATATGTAAAAATTTGATTCTCATTATTTTGAAGAAAAATAGATTAGTCAAAAGATTTTATGTGCTTAAAATACGACGTAAAGTTAAAAAAAATATCGAATGGTACTCGACTTGTAACAAGTAATGCGCTATCATTTTATTTCACAAACCAATAGTTTTTCACCTTCCAAAAACCCTTCTAACACATCGCCGACTTTCACTGGACCAACACCCGCAGGTGTGCCTGTATAAATCAAATCGCCTTGTTGCAATGTGAAAAATTGAGAAACATAGGCAACCAAGGTGTCGAAACTGAAAATCAAATCGGCTGTTGTACCCACTTGAACAGGCTCGCCATTTTTTGTCAACTGGAATTTTATGTCTGAAACCTCAAAATTACTGAGGGGTCTGAAGTCGCTCAAAACGGCAGAGTTATCGAAGGCTTTTGCCAATTCCCACGGTTGCCCTTTGGCTTTCAGTTCGTCCTGAATATCTCGTGCTGTGAAGTCAATGCCGAGTGCTATTTTATCGTAATAACGATTGGCAAATTCGGGTTGAATAGCTTTACCATTTTTCGAAATTTTCAAGACAATTTCTAATTCATGGTGCAGATTTTTAGTAAAACTAGGATAAAACAACGGCTTTCCGTCTAACAATAAAGCTGTAGTTGGCTTCATAAAAACCAATGGTTTGGTGGGTACTGCGTTGTTGAGTTCCTTTGCGTGTTCGGCGTAATTGCGCCCGATGCAGAATATTTTCATAATAATGGAATGATGAGTAATGGAATGATGAATAATGGAATGGTGAATGGTGAATGATATAATGGTCAAATAATTCACCATTAAAATATCCACCATTCACCATTATTTAAAAGCCTACTGCGGTGTATTTTGAAGAATTAGAAGGGTCTATTTTTTGCATAATCGCTATCATCCGCGTCTTTTGGTCGGGTGCTGCGCCTTTGAAAATCTCGACCAATTCATCCACTTTCGTCAATGAAAACATGCGAATGGCAAGGGTATTTGGATAAGATTGATGGGCTTCTTCCATGCGTTCAAGGGCTTGTAAAATCATGGTTTTACAACGTCCCATATCTGCTGTTGCATAATCCATGCCCAAACGATGATATTCATAAATGCCTTGACGATAGGCTTTTAGGCGTGGACTCAACATGTTTTCGACAAACCAGTAGCGGTTTGTATTGCCCAACTCCTTACCTTTCCACTCCCCTTTAGCACCTTCTGGAATGACGTTATAAATGTCTTGAGCTGTTTGCCAAAAAGCCTCACCGCCTTGTGGTGCAAAGGAGTCATAATCCATAGCCAAAATGACGTAAAGGTAATAACCAATCGTCGAACTCAGGTTTTCCGTAAAGTTGTTTTTGACAAATTGAATAGGTTGAAACTGCTCGTAATTGAAGGACACTTCCTTATCTAAATGAATAAAAAGCGGTGTCGTCGCATCAGAACCATAAACAGGGCGATTGACTTGAATCGCCAACTTTGCCGTGAACGCTGTTTGGCTGTTCTCTTTGTCAATTGTTACTTGAATCGAACCCGTCAAACGTTCATTCAGTTCAAAAATATCATCTGTCCATTTAGTACCATTGATGAGTTCTTTCAAAGCATTTTCAAGGCTGACAAACACTTTGGGGTCTGCCAAACGTACTTGTGGATTGACCACTTTTACTGTAAAGTTAAACTCTTGAGCATGGCTGATGCCCCCCCTCAGTATCAAAGCCATAAAAAGAACAATGGCAAAAAGTCGTTGTATTTTCATTTTAAAAATTTGATTATCAGTTGTTTATGGATTTTCATTAAAATAATTGGACTAAGGCATCAACAATATCTTTAGCCACATCGTCCTTACTTTTTAAGTCAAAAGTTTTATACGTTTTTTCATCAAAAATGATGCTTATTTTATTAGTATCGCTATTAAAACCGGCACCTTTATCACGCATAGAGTTCAGCACAATAAAGTCAAAATTCTTTCTTTTTAGCTTTGAAACAGCATTCTCAAATTCATTATTGGTCTCTAATGCAAAGCCGACAGTGCGTTGATGCGCTTGTTTCATCGTTCCTAAATGAGCTGCTATATCGGGCGTTTTTTCTAATTCAAGGCTCATTTCGCTGTCTTTTTTCTTGATTTTAACGTCAGAAACTTCTTTCGGACGATAATCGGCAACGGCAGCGGCTAAGATAGCAGCATCGCAATTTGGAAATTCTGTCGTCGTCAATTCAAACATTTGCTGCGCAGACTCCACTCTTAGGCATTTTACTGTTGAGCTACGAAATCCCGATTCTTTCGGGGAGGGGTGTGTTGAGGTTAGCTTTGTTGGGCCTGAAATCAAAATCACTTCTGCGCCCCGTTCAGCCAATTCTTCCGCAATCGCATAGCCCATTTTGCCCGAAGAACGATTGCCTATGAAACGCACAGGGTCGAGTGCCTCGTATGTTGGGCCCGCCGTTACGAGTATTTTTTTATGCAAAAGGTCTTTTTTTTGAGCAAAAAAGGCATCAAGGTAGGCAACAATGTCCTCTGGTTCAGCCATACGCCCATCGCCGACCAAGCCGCTTGCCAACTCGCCATGACCGACAGGAATGATGTGGCAACCATCCCCCCTCAGTAAATCGAGGTTGCGGCGTGTTGCACCATGCGTCCACATATCCAAATCCATCGCTGGAGCAACGAAGACAGGGCAACGTGCAGACAGATAAGTTGCAGTGACGATATTATCCGCATTACCCGCAGCCATTTTCGATAATGTCGTAGCGGTTGCTGGAGCCACAACAAAGGCATCAGCCCACAAGCCGAGTTCGACGTGGTTGTTCCATGCGGCGTCAGAGATAATTTCGGAAATGACAGGACGTTTTGAGAGGGTCGAAAGAGTCAAAGGTGTGATGAATTGACCCGCAGAATCAGTCATCAAGACTTGAACTTCTGCCCCATTTTTGACCAAAAGGCGGATCAAAATGGCGGATTTGTAGGCGGCGATGCTGCCCGATATGGCAAGGATAATCTTCATAGAATGATGAAATAAGAATGGTAAATGGTGAATGGTGAATGATTCTAAGATACATCATTCACCATTTCTCATTCACCATTCACCATTCGCCATTCACCATTAAGAGGTTACTTTTTCTTTCTTTCTTCCGCTGGATAGCGATAGTGAATTTCGCCTTTCATAAACTCATCAAGAGCGATAACAGAAGGATTGGGCAAGCGTTCGTAGAACTTCGAGATTTCGATTTGTTCTTTATTTTCTTGCACTTCCTCGATTGTATCGGTGTTGATGGTAAATTCTTGCAATTTATTATTCAACTCGTGTTTCAAATCCACAGCCAACTGACGAGCGCGTTTTGTTACAACATTGAGTGATTCATAAATATTACCTGTACCTCCAACGACTGCGACGATGTCGCGTGCTTGAACATTTGGGTCAAGACCTTGCACTTTGGTTTTGATATCTGACATTGTTGAATTCTTTTATTTTATTATTCGCATTTTTTAAATAAATATCCGCATCTTTTTGAAAGCGGCTTTTTGGAAACTTATCTTTAAAATCTTTATGTTTTGCGACAACTAACTTGTAACGCTCCAATTGTTTCTCATAAATTGAATTTTTAGCGAATTCATATTCCGCTTTCAAAATCAAGAAACGCACTTCCTCTGCGTTCGCCGTTTCTGGATAATCTTTTAACAAATTCTCAAAAACTTGGATAGCTGCTTGATAACGAGAGATATTGTAATAAAGTGTCCCTTCATCAAAAGCTTTTTGCTCCATTTTTTTTCGGAGTTCGTCAATCAACTTATTACATTCTTTTACGCGCGGACTTTGAGGAAAGTTGTTAGAAAAATACTGGAAACCTTCAATCGCTTTCATTGAGCTTGATTGATCAAGCCTAAACGTAGGCGATTGTTTGTATTCCGAATAAGCGGCTTGAAATTCCGCGTCTTCACGCAAAGGTGAATTGGCAAAGGTCAAAGCAAAGTTTTTGAAATAGAAATTCGCCGAGCTGTAATTTCTCTCATAATAATGCGTGTAGGCATATTTATACGAGATTTCCTCAAGCACGTTCTGTCCTTTTAGGCTCGGCATAATCAACTCGAACAAGGTTTGGGCTTTCGCATATTCCCCTTTTTCGTAGAATTCTAAACTTTTTTGTGTCAGCAACTTAACGTCACCGCTTGCACGTAGCTTGTCAAATTCATTTTTGCAAGCAGTCGAAGCCATTAAAAGGCTAAATAACAGGAGTGTTACGAAATTTTTCATCATTGGGCTGCAAATTTAGATGTTTTTGTTGACATTACGTCCTTTCAAGGGCAAAGATTTTTTTTCACAACATTTAAACCCTTCAATTGACAAATCTTCAACCTAACGCTTGAATGTCTGTTTACGTTGCGTTTGGGTGGTTTTGACTTATTAGAAAATATAAATGATTGTAAACTTATCCCAAAAATTCATCTTCGATATCTTTCGCCTCTTTAAAAAGTTTGTAAAAATAGTTACATGCTTCTTCTTCTGAATTGAATTCATGTTCATCGTTCTTTCCACCTCTTTCATCAAAATAATAAACCTCCCATTTATTATAATTGTGAAATAAAATGACTGCATCTGGTTTTATATCACCATTTAAAGAATATTGATTAGAATTAACTCTCAATATGTCAAGTTTTAGTTTTAATTCTTTTACATTCATTTTTTTTTATTTTATTCGAATAATAATTCCTCGCTTCAAAAGAGTATTCATATTGACTGGAGATAAATATTGTGTACCTAATCCCAACTTATTAAAAGCTGGTGCTATTGTTGAAGATTGAACTTCAAATGGCTTAATAACTTTGAAAACATTATAGTCTCCTCTATTACCATAAGGTAAAGCCCTCATATCCATTGGAACATCTACAGGAGAAAAGTATTTTCCAAAACCACTACCATACCTATCTATTAGGGTTCCAGGCATTAAAAATTTACTTTCCCATTTTCCAAGCGCGCCACCATTTCTTGGATAATATTCTGCAACAGATGTAGTTCCAATATCATGGGCTGGTATTCTAACAAGTCCATCATCAAATTCATCAAAATGCCCATTTAATTCGCCAAACTCAATACCATATCCTTCTGAAGAAGAGCCATGAGATGCCCCATGAGGTTGCCTCGAACCATTGAATTCATCATCGGGTAGATTCCCCGTGTTTTTTGCCCCGTGTCTGCCGCCCCAAGCACCAAAAGCACCACCAATAACGCCCCCTGTAAAGGCTCCCCAACCTGCTGTTTTGGCTAATTGCCAACCTGTTTGCCCATTGAGATAACCTGCTGTCAAACCACCTGCGCCGCCGCCGACAGCGCCACCTATTGCACCAACTACTGCACCTTTAACAACACTACTTCCTATATTGATGGCTTTTGCAGCCCAAGCACCTGCGGCACTTCCAAATCCGCTACCTACCGCACCTGCTAATGCTGAAGTACCTACACTTGTCCAGTTTACATTTGAAAGTTTACCACCATTATTCCACAATTGTATGCCTAAATCAATACCCGCTCCAATTAAAGCACCAATCAACATCGGATTATTGCCATCAGGGTCAACCCGATTTAATGGATTATTACTCGCATAGGAATACCGATTAAACCCTTGCGTACCACCATCACCTACATAATTATCAGGGCTCAACATACGCCCCAAAACAGGGTCATACAACCGCGCATTCATGTTGATGAGTCCAAACTCTGGCAGATGTTCGTGTCCAGTATAACCTCTATACAACCAATCGGGTACAGCCCCAATATTCGCATAATCCCAAGTAGTGACATTGCGTTTTCTGCCCCACGCATCAAAATTTTGTTCAGCTATGACAGCACCACTGGCATTTGTCACCGTCAAAATAGACCCTAAATGGTCGGTATAAGGAAAATTGAAGGCAAAACTGCCATTTTCCTTTACCACGATGGCACATAAGCCATCGCCGCCACTAATGTAGTGAATTTCTCTTGTCACACCATTTTTTATGTCAATTTCGTAATCGCCCATGAAATAACGGGTATTAACGACATTGCCATTTTGTTTCAAAACGGTTTTACGACGTTCGTAATCAGAAGCGTATAAAAAATTCAGTTCATAGCCCCCCTCAGTAATTTTGTCGGGGCGTTGGAATTTGGTGTAGGTGATGTTCTGTTGCGCTGCTGGAATAGTGCCACCAAACCAAAATGTATTGTAATAAATATCTGAAACAGCATTAGGTTTATTGACATCATAAAAATAATAACCTGCATCAGATTTCTGCCAAATATTGCCATTATTTTCCATGTCGAAGGCGTAAGAGTTTAAGCCTGTAACAACTGCTGTTCTCAAACGATTGAGGTTGTCGTAAGTGAAACTTTCTGTTTTACTTTTAATATTGTCTGTACGACTTACCAAATTCCCTGTTTTCAAATCACCCCAATCTAAGACCAAATCTTGTTTGCCGTAAGCTTGATAGCGGGTTGGCATTGCAAAATTATTGTAGGTAATATTTGAGACAATGTTATTACCTAATTTATAACTGCGCCATTTGCCAAAACCACTCATGACACCATTTGTACCATCGAATAACATTTGCCCATTTTCCTGTTCTACTTTAAACAAATACCCATCAGAGGAGTAGGTGTTTTTGATAACCAAACCAGAAGGATAAGTCGTTTTCTCTAAATCGTTGTACTTGTTGTAACTAAAACTTTTGGTGTAGGCAGTTCCCTCAATAGTCTCTTTTGCGGTAGCAACCCGATGGAAATTGTCGTAAGTGTATTCCTGCAAGATACCATTAAAATTAGTGACTTTTTTGATTTGATTCAATCCGTTTCCGCTTGTTACATACTCATTTGTGGTTGTGCCTTCTGCGCCTGTGCGGGTTGTCAATCTGCCGATATTGTCATAATTCATGGTGTATTCATTGCCATTCGCATCGCGTTGCCATGTGAGTTGACCATAATTATTGTAACTGTATTGGGTTGTACCTGCGTTTTGGTCTGTCAATGTTGTCTGATAACCTTTGCCATCGTAAGTCATAGACGTGATGACATTGTCATTCATTTTGACATTCGTTTGGTTGCCCCGATTGTCGTATTCAAAGGTCAATGTACCGCCGTGGTCGGTTGTGGCAATCGTTTTACCTGTGGCATCTGTTGTTTTTGAATTGACTTGTGCCGCAGGACTTGTGACGGTGACGGTTGTGTTTCCTGCGCTGTAATCGTAAGCATAATTGGTCGCACCGATTGACGTTGTTTCGCTTGTCAATCTGTTCAGACCATCGTATTGATAGGTCGTGTATTCGAGGTCAGTGTACCAATCTGTCGCATTGACAGGCGTTGATTTTTTAGAAACATTGCCTTTTGCATCGTATTCTGTAATGGCATAAGTATAAACCCATCTGTGGTTTGGGTCGCCATAGTTTTCATGCGTAGCGACTGTTTTTCTACCAAAAACATCGTAAATATCCCAAGTGGTAGGTCTTCTGGGTACGGTTGTTACGATGTCATAACATTTGACGGGCAAATATTCAGCATCGTAAGACCATAAGTATTGGGTATTGATGTCATCTGCAACACCTGTATTTTGAGGTGTTTTTGTTTTGATAACCCTACCAAATTCATCATAAAAATGCGTAGTTGTCAAACCCGTAATATCGGTTTCTGTCAATACTGTTCCCCAACGAGAGTCATAGGTTTTTGAAGCCGTTTGATTAAGCGTATTTGTAATGCTGGTTGGAAACCTGCCTTTACTGTCATAGCCAAAACTTTCATATCTCGGTGCGATGCCGTTAGAATACATGGCACTATTCGTCAAAAACCCAATTGTTGGGTTATAGGTATAATTCGTTGTACTGATTTCTACAACAATGCCTAATTCTCTTGACTTATCTATTTTGCTTGTTAAATCACCTTTATTGTTATAAGTACAAACACTTACGTTTTCCGTTGGAAAAGACATATTACTCCTTTTCTTTTGGACACTAATAATTTCTGGATGTGCTGGAACAGGCGTTCCGTAGGTACTGCCAAAAGTTTTGGTATTTGTAATGGTTTCAATATTATTGACATTTACGACTTCATTTGTAACATTACCATAGTCGTCATATACGTAAGTCGCATCAGAAGTTGCCCCTGTTAAACCATCTGTGCTGTTTGTCGCATCTACTTTTTGCCAATAACGTGTGCCATTTACTTTGATACTGTTGGTATTTGTACTTTCTGAAAGCAAAGCATCGTTAGAAATGCGTTTGACGGTTTGCTTTTTGACAGCCGTCGCAATATACTGAGGGGTCGTTGATGAGGTGACAACCTCAAACTCTGTAACAGACCGTATATCTTGAACAACATTATCGGTTTGAAATTTTGTAAACCCTAAAAATCCTAAGCCGCCTCGATGCACTTTTGCGTTTTCGTATTTGTAGGTTGTGGCTGTTGTGCCGCCGATACCGTTTGGAACGGTTACAGAAGACACCACTTTAATAGGCGCATCTATCACATTGATAGGATATGAAGAAGCCGCATTTTTAGTGTAAATAGAACTGCCTTCTGTCAGATATTTGTAGTCTATTTGAGTGACTTGGTTGAAACCGTCGGCTATTTTTTCGAGAGAACCGAGTTTCAAAAGTGGATTAGACGATATAATAGAAGGATAGCCATATTCAATCAAGTCACCATTACCATTAGAGGTAACATACCGACATGAAGTTAAAATATCTGTCCTACCATCTCCATTAAAATCAGAAATGACCTGATTTACCCTAAATTGTTTATTATTTGTGAAAAAATATGAATTATCAATATCAGCTATATACCGATTATCCGTAAAGTTTTTAATAATAAAACCATTACCATCACTCAGATAAACAATATAACTTATAGTAGCTTTCCTGTTATAGTTGTCTTTATATGAGAAAGTTGTTTTTGTTAAGACTACATCACTTAATCCATCGCCATTAAAATCAACAATCTCAAATTTGGAATATTTCGACTTTACGTCATATATAGGGAAAGATGTTAAATCATCAATATTGTATTCGGTATTAAAAGGAGTTGTTGCATCTTTAATCAATGTTTTACCCGTAGAACGATATAAGTACCATGAACTCGTTGATTTGTTAAAACCTAATATATCAGATTTTCCATCTCCATTAAAGTCTCCTAATTGAAAATCTGTTTCACCTATAAAAGAAGGGTTAGAAGAACTATAAGAGTAAATTTCATCCGCAACTTCTTCTAAAAAAGGCTCTGAAGTTAGTATATTGGGTATTAATGCAAAGACTTTTCTACTCAATGAATTCGCATTCACTTTTGTAATCATTATATCCGTCTTTCCATCACCATTAAAGTCAAGGAGTGATATTTTGCTTGAATTTACCCAATCTGCTGCGGCGTTTCCAACAGGAATATTAATGAGATGAAACCGATAAGGATTAGTCGTTGAAGGCGTAAATATGATGGCTTTAACAATATTAGTTACATTAGAACAGGGGTTTAAAATAGCTAAAAAATCAGATTTCCCATCGCCATCAAAATCCCCAATATGTAACCAATCTTGAATTTTATTGTCATTGTCACGAGGCAATATATCCCAACAGTTATTGTCATTACCAAAATTTGCTTTAAAATCCCCTGAAATATCATCATTAGGAGGATTAGGAGATGTAACAAAGTCCGTTGCATCTTCATTCGGTTGAAAGATTTTAAAAGAACTTTTGCTAAAATCAAGATTACCAGACGTAGTCGTATTGATTTTTACTAAAATAATTTCATCTCTATTATCCCCAGTTGCATCCATAGTTGTTACAAAACTATGTTGCTTTTGATGGCTAATAGGAAGATAGTAATAGAATTCGGTACTTAAAAACTCTTTCGTAAATGATAAGGTAAACAGATTATCGTTTTTATTTTTTCTATAAACTCTTATTTTCTTAACAAATTTATTGTTATAGTATGTAAAGGTTTCACCCGTCAAAACATCTTTAAACCCATCGCCATTAAAATCCCCCGTTCCTAAAATTTCACCTATAAACCCTTGCGAAGAAACAGTTTCCATGTTAATCGTAGGCGCATTGTATTTAAAAATCGTCGCATTGAGCTGCGAATTATCACTGCCAAACTCTTTAACTTCATTCAAAAAGGAATGGATTTCATCTTTACCGTATTCAAAAGCATATTTTTTAACTTGAATACTCCCCTCAGTAGTAACCATGATTTGGGTTAAAAGTGAATTAGACGCAACAGCTGAACCTGCTAAATACAATGTTGCTTTATCTGTTCTGTCTTGATAACTAAACGCAATTTTATTGTAAGGGGCAAACGAGGCATTACCTGTATAATTTATTTCCTTAATCCGCAGTTCCCGTCCATTCATTTCATAGACATACGAGACATAATTGCCATATTGGTCAGACATTTTGTTGAGTTGCCACGAAATGGTTACAGTATTGTTTTCATCTCTATACTTTGAATCTACTGTATTGCCGTACTCATAAATCATCCCGTTTTTAGCTTCAACCTTAAACCAATCGGGGCTACCAGCACTATTGCCAAAAGAAGTTACTTTTGAAAATGTTTCCATTTTAGTTCGGTAGCTACTTGTTGCAGCATCCCATTCCAAACGATTGCCGTCCAAAGCAAAAAAGTCTTCATAATTGAGTTTTACAGGACTGACTTGACCGTCATAGTGCATATTTTTTCCAGTTCTCGAAATAGCTGAAAGCCCTGCAATATTCCAACCCATACCCATCATACCGTTGCCACTTTGACTGTTATAGACAACAGACACACTCGGCACAACGCCTTTTGTGCCAGGTGGTAAAGTAATAGGAATTGTGTATGATGCGCCTCCCGTCGGCAATACATTGATAGCCCCCTCAGTATGCCCAACAGGTAAATCAAGGTCAATAGCTTTGTTAGAAAATGTAGCATCTGTATAAAGAGGTAGATACTGAACTGTTTGAGCGTGCATAGTAAGCACAAACGCCCACAAGAGCGTCATGAGGATTTGAAGTTTTCTCATAATTTTTAAATGGTTTAAATAGAAAATGAATTAAGTGTTTAAGGTTTACTGTTCGCTAACGACTTTCCAACGACCCAATATTTGTGTTTTGTCACGGCAAATAAGCACAAACATACCAGCACCAGCCCTTGTAATATCCACACGAGTTGTAGATTCTGTAATCTGTTGTTTCTGAATCTGTCGTCCCGATGCGTCAAATAACTCAAGCCAAGCCCCTTCCGAATAGTTTTCGGTTGAAACTTGAAAAAGCCCATTGTTTGGATTGGGATACACTTTAAAGGTCATTAAATTGGCAGCAACCACCGCTTTAAGTGAATCTTTGGGCTGTACATTGACCATTGAGGCGGATTCTGGCTCGGGCGTAAACCAATAAACAAGGTGACGTTGGATACGATTACCAGCATTGTCGTTTGTGTAGTGATGCACATATTGCCCCCACATAGGTGTTGCAACCACACAGAAAAGTAGAACTTGAATGAGTTGTCTCATAAGCAAATGAAAGTTTTAGAATTATATAAAATTGGATTAAAATCAGAGAATTGAGTTAAAGCATTTATTCGATTTACACGGGTAATATTTAATTTTAATTTACATAAACCTCATTAAACTTGTATTGGAAACATCTATAAAAACATAGAATTTAACTTAAAATAAAAAAAAAATAAAGATTTCAATGTTTTAGGCAATCAATTAAAGTTATTTACAATCAATGTTTTATAAAAAGCAATTATTTTTATTTGTGAAAATAAAATTTAACGCTCGGTTTAATGAATATAATCTATTTACGTTTGGCTCAGTTATTGGTAATGAGGTTTATGTTTGTATGTTTATTGAATGAATGAAATAGTTTGTATTAACAAAAAAAGATTTAGAACATTGTCAAGCGTTCTAAATCTTTTTTTTGTTTCAATCCCTATGTCCACTATACGACAACTCATTTCTTCATAAACTTAACCGTCGCAAACCGCCCATGTTCGTCAAAAACCCGAACAAAATAAACGCCGGTAGCCAACGACGCTATATTAATACGTGTAGGTGTTCGGTTTTCAGTCCAAATCTCACGTCCTTTTAGGTCAAAAACCTGCGTTATACTGAGGGGGTCGGTGATTCAATATTTAGAAAATCAGACGTTGGGTTTGGATAAATTTTAATGGCTATTTTTTCACGAACCTGTCTTGTCCGAGTCAAATAGTCCTTCAAAGTCAAATAAAATATACCGCGACCATGCGTGAAAAGGAACAATGAACGGTCATTAGCTCGCAGTTTCATTTCAAAAATTGGCACATTAGGGATACGTGTTTCCTTTGTCCAATTTTTACCACCATTGACAGAGCAATACAAACCAAAAGCGGTGGCTGCAAAATAGACGCTATCGGGTTTGTCGGGATGCGCTTGCACTTGATAAACAGGCAAGTTCGCTGGCAAATCGCCGCTGATACTCACCCATTCTGGCGCAGCCGTATTCCCGTTATTGATGCGCCAAGCACGGGGGCTGGGCGAAGTCGTCGTCAAACCCACTAAAAGTGTTGAGGATAGGGAGGGGTGAAAACTGATGGTACCCCAAGCATCGGCTTTTACGGCTGTTGGCACAGTGCCACGCAAAAAAACGTAATCCTTAACGGCAGGGTCAAGTGTTGCTGCGCTATCGAACCTATAAAAATTATTCGCACCGCCTACATAAACAGTCGGATTTTCCTTGTTTTCGACACCAACTGCTTGAATACTCGTTAAATTAACACCTGTATTCAAAAGCCGTGTCCAAGTTATACCGCTATTGGTCGTCCGCCACAATGCTTTTGAAGTCCGATAGTACAGTTGTTGGTCATCGGCATAATTCATCTCAAATTGATTGATAAAGTCAACACCTTCGGCAATGGCTGCGGTGGGTGTGATGGTTGTTGTTCCGCCGCCTGTTGTGAATGTTGATGTGCGATAAGTTGCGCCGTTTTGAGTGGCATAATATGCCTTATCGGGATTCTGTTGGCTGATATGACTGTATGCACCATCGCCACCAAAAACAGTAAAAAGGGATGCACCTTGACCTCTACGTGTACCATTGTCTTGCAAACCACCGATAGCCGTTTTACCTGTTGCACCATAGTTGCCTGCATAAAATTGAAATGTGGTGTACCCTAGCCCCAATGTTTGGGTCGTCGTATTTAGCCAATTGACACGCCAAACGCCGCCGTCGCTACCAACAAGAAAATTGTCGCCATTACCAATATTCTGCTTCAAAAACGCATCATTTTTAGCATTTGTCAACAAATCACGGACAAACATCATGGTCGCATCAACCCCTTCTGGCTCGCCTGGGTGAATGGCATTGTTGATAAAAAGTACCAATTTCCCTGCTTTTCGGACGGACTCTGGCGTAAAGGTTTGGTTAGCACTGATAACTGCTATATGTAAAGGTGTGCCACCATCACTTGAACCAAAAGTTGAAAGTTTGATTTTTGTTGGAAAAGCCTGCGCTAACTTTTGATAATAAGCGACCCCCTCAGTATGCGTAGCAGTTTGCGACGAATCGCGCTCGAAAGGTGTTATCAGTGATGTAGGTACTTTTTGCCCAAAAATAAAATGTGGAGATATGAGCATACATAAGGCAGCAAAAAGGAACAAAAGGTTTTTCATATTAAATACAAATTAAGTCTCCGCTTTTGCGGGCTAAAAGTGAGTAAAAGTTTTTTCGTTTCGCTAAAAAGTCGCATCTTTGCGGGCGTTTTGAAAAAGAAAATTTAAAAATGCTTTTTTTCAAGCAAAAATGTATTTTTTCCAACAAAAAAGACTTGAAATTTTATTCGGCATATTGAATTGATTTATACGACGAATAAAAAAATTAAATTTTTTGGCAAAATTTTTGACATTAAATTTTATTTAAATTCAAAATATCATTCCCATGCCGCCTTGCTTCTATACCCCTCAGTAACAGTGACGATTTAATAACCTTTAGTCTTTATAAGGCTTATGAAAAAAGTCATTTTATACTGAGGGGGGTACTTTTGAAAAAAATCAGTGTCAAAGGACGCATTTTTCAGTCAACTTAATTGAAGTTTTTTACACCTTATATATATGGTGTATTCATTTTGATAAAATTTTATAATAGCATAATTTAAAAAATCATGGCAACTACAGATTTAAAATACACGAGGAACATCGGTATCGCTGCGCACATTGATGCAGGTAAAACGACTACAACCGAGCGTATCCTCTACTATACGGGTATCTCTCACCGCATTGGTGAGGTGCATGACGGTGCAGCGACGATGGACCACATGGCTCAAGAACAAGAGCGTGGGATCACGATTACATCTGCGGCTACTAAAACGAAGTGGTTTTGGAAAGGCGAAGAGTATCCAATGAACATCATTGACACGCCGGGTCACGTTGACTTTACGGTTGAGGTGAATCGTTCATTGCGTGTATTGGACGGTTTGGTATTCTTGTTTTCAGCTGTTGACGGTGTTGAGCCACAATCTGAAACAAACTGGCGTTTGGCTGATGGCTACCGCGTACCACGTATTGCTTTCGTAAACAAAATGGACCGTGCGGGTGCTGACTTTTTCGCCGTTGTTAAAGACATGAAAGCGAAATTAGGCGCTAATGCGATTCCATTGCAAGTGCCAATTGGTAATGAAGATAAATTCTTAGGTGTTGTCGATATCGTAACAAATCAAGCGATTGTTTGGAACGAGCATGACCAAGGTATGACTTTTAACGTTATCCCGATTCCTGAAGATATGGTTGAGTTGGTTGCTGAAACACGCGCGCTATTGATTGAAGAGGTTGCAGGTTACAGTGACGATTTGATGGAAAAATTCTTTGAAGACCCAGAATCAATTACGGTTGAAGAATTGCAAATAGCTATTCGTGCGGCGGTTATTGATATGAAAATGACACCCGTCATGTGTGGTTCTGCCTTCAAAAACAAAGGTGTTCAAGCATGTTTGGATGCAGTTTGTGCTTATTTGCCTTCACCACTTGATGTTGAAGCAATTAAAGGTATAAACCCTGACACGGAAGCTGAAGAAAGCCGTAGCCCAAATATTAACGAGCCGTTCTCAGCTTTGGCATTTAAAATCGTAACGGACAAATATGTTGGACGTTTGATATATACGCGCATTTATTCTGGTCGTTTGGAGGCTGGTACTTATGTTTTGAACACACGTTCAGGTAAAAAAGAACGTATTTCACGTATTTTCCAAATGCACGCAAATAAGCAAATTCCTGTTGATTCTGTTGAAGCAGGTGATATTGTGGCAGTTGTCGGTATTTCTGAAATTCGTACAGGTGATACATTATGCGCTTTGGACCGTCCAATTATTTTGGAATCAATGACATTCCCAGAGCCTGTTATCTCTTTGGCAATTGAGCCAAAAACACAGAAAGACATGGACAAAATGGGTATGGCTTTGGGCAAATTGTCTGACGAAGACCCTACTTTCCGCGTTAAATACGACGAAAATACAGCTCAAACAATCATCAGTGGTATGGGTGAGTTGCACTTGGAAATCTTGGTTGACCGCATGAAGCGCGAATATGGCGTTGAGTGTAACCAAGGTGCACCACAAGTAAACTACAAAGAGGCTTTGACGCAATCTTATACACACCGCGAAAAGTTGAAAAAACAATCAGGTGGTTCTGGTCTCTTTGCTGATATGGAATTCACTTTAGGACCTGCTGACCAAGAATTCCTTGACAGCGATGATTACAAATCAGGCAAGAAAAAATTGCAATTCGAGTGGGCAATTGTCGGTGGTGCGATTGATAAAAACTATGTCAAGCCAATCACGGACGGTTTCACAGCGATGATGAACAACGGTATTTTGGCAGGTTACAACATCGAGTCAATGAAAGTTCGTGTTACAGACGGTGGTATGCACTCTGTTGACTCGAAACCAATTGCCTTTGAATTGTGTGCTAAAGAAGGTTTCCGTGAAGCAGCACCAAAATGTAAGCCTATTATCCAAGAGCCTATCATGAAACTGGAAGTTGTGACACCGGAAGAGTATGTCGGACCAGTTATCGGTGACTTGAACCGTCGTCGTGGTTTGCCAAAAGGACAAGAAACACGCATGGGTGGCGCAGTAGCTATCCAAGCGGACGTGCCTTTGTCTGAAATGTTCGGTTATGTAACACACTTACGTACCATCACTTCAGGTCGTGCATCTTCAACAATGGAATTTTCACACTATCAAGAAGCACCAAAAGGAATCGCTGAAAGTGTAATGGAAAAAGCAAAAGGCTTGGTAAAAGCTTAATGTTATAACAAAATACTGAGGGGTATCAAAAGTATCTCTCATTGAATAAAAAAAATGGCAGTCCTTATTTGAGGGCTGTCATTTTTTGTTTTTAATGCAGTTATATATATATTCACACCTTAATTCATTCTCATTTCAAACCAAACACTTCTGCAAAATGTTCAATACTTTTTTTGCTAAACGACATGTATTATTAACACTCTCTTTTCTACTACTTTTTACATTAAATATGAAAGGCCAGGTCAAAGCCTTAGAGGCTGACCCTATCCATCAAGTTATTGGAAATGACATAGAAGACCACCAGTGTGCAACCATGAATCGGTATAATTACATGATGCAAAACGACCCAATTTATCGGGCAACCCGCAATCAAATTGATCGTGAAGCCCAGACTTTTGTACAAAAGGCACGAAAAG
>JAYSQG010000524.1:0-14650 GCA_043721685.1 Saprospiraceae bacterium
TTTTTTATTTATTTGAAAAATGTATTTTTGTGGATAGATTGGATATGATATGTATACAACTCGTTGTGTGAGTCTCGTACATGACGTAGATTGCAGCAATGAACACACACCGACACAAAAAAATATACATTTAATTACTAACACGAAAATAAATGATTTCTTAGAAATGACAAATGATGATTACAAAGAATTAAACCAAACAATTATTAGAAGGTTTCAGAAACATTTCCCTAATTTTCCTAAAAACTATTCTTTCTCGTTCGAAGAAGGAGTAATTCATTTTCTTGAATTTATTAAAACTCCTGTGTCTGAAAAAAGCTTGGCAGCTTTAGATTATACAATTATAAATTGTCTCTATAAATATTTTATTGGTTCTACTTCATACAAAGAAAAATTATCCCTCATCAAAGAAGTTTCAACAAGCTTAGACCCATTCTTAAAAAAAATTATTTTCTTTGTTGATAACCCTGTCTACAATTCTTTAGGTCGAATAGGTCTAAGAGATATTATTTTGAAATTGGAGAAATTAATAAAAGACTATAGAAACAATCGTCCTGAAAGTATTTTATATGATTCTTCAAATATCCTCCAAGAAGACCAAGGAAAACCATATGACTTACATCTGGCGTATAAGACTAGAAACATGGTTCATGAATCACCTGAATTAGATGAAGAAGACATTGCAAAAATGTTTAAAAGCACAGTAATTACATACTTATACTCTTTCTTTGAATATTACGACCTTTTAGTCCCACACATAAATTTGAACTCTTTAATAAGTAGAGAAGATAAAACAGATCAAAAAAATAGGTTTTATAGATATATGGATGAATTTAAAGACTTTATAAACGCTAGTATTATTACAATTGAAAATAGAGAAACGAAAGGATTAAATATCACTAAAAATTTATGTGAAGAAATTTCAAAAAATCTATCCAAGGAAATGGTAGGTTTAGGAAGAGAACTATTAAGAAATGATTACAAAAAAATTGACCTTTTTAAACTTTTTTTTGACTTAAAAAGCTCAATGGACGTTGACAAAATACAAGAAATGGAGAAACTTTTCATTACAAAAATGGACAAAATGGATAAGAATGAAAGATGGGAATATATAAAAAACTATATTGGTTCTGTGCATTATGAATCTCCATCCGCAAAAGATGCTTTAAGAGGGATTGGGTCGATAAATTTTTATAAAATCAAATTCGAGGAAGACTTAGATTTTGGTAGGCAATCCTTTTACAGTATAGTAATGCAAAAAATAACTAGAGAATACGGAAACTACACAGATGGCTTTTTAACTAAAATAGGGCAAATATTAAAATTTATCTCCAGTACGAAAAATCCTGAAGCATACATTGATGAATTTAATGCAGGATTTACTTCTAAATTTGATTACCTATTACTTCTATATTTATTGTTACCCAAAGACCAGCCCTCTGAACTTGTACTTAATATAAAAAAATATGTTGACTTTAAAAAAATCACAAATCTTGAAACTGGTCGATTTATGTTAGATGCTCCTGATGGGGAGTTAATTCAGAAAGAAATAGATTACGCCTTGAATATATAAAAGAACTGCAGCTAAAAAAAAGATTGTCGTCCACTAACCGTGGACGACAATCCGTTGTTCAAAACTAAACGAAACGCTGGCTTCAGTCAAACCAAAGCCAGCGTTTACAATAAAATCTATCTCCAAAATACCGACTACCGATTCCCCTCTCTTGCCTTAAACCCAATACCTTTTTTCGCATAAGTGAAATCAGATTTATCGAGTTTGAGGTGTTCGACATCTTGCATCGAAATGACATTTAACTCGCGTTCAAGACGTTTTTCTTTCGACATCGCTGCCAACCGCAAGTTGTGCTTGTTGATAATATCTGTGACGATTTGACGAATAGTACGGGCATTGCCAAAATATTTATCACGATATTCGTGAATAAACGACAGATAATTGCGCAAATGTTCTTCTCCATCAGCGGCAATCGTTACGCTGCCATCGTGTAACATCGAAACCGCAATTTCCATCAATTCTTCTGGAATATAGTCGTCGAACATGAATTTCTTATCGAAACGGCTTGACAAACCTGGATTTGCTTTAAGGAACGTTTCCATATTGTCGGTATAACCCGCAACAAAGACGAAAAACTCACCTCGATTGTCTTCCATACGTTTGAGCAATGTTTGAATCGCTTCGTCGCCAAAATCACCACGTCCGCCGCCACCATAACTTGTCAAAGCATAAGCCTCGTCAATGAACAAAACGCCGCCAATAGATTCGTTGATTTTTTCAGCCGTTTTTATAGCTGTTTGACCGACATAACCCGCAACAAGTCCTTGTCTGTCCGTTTCAACCATGTGACCACGTTCAAGAATACCCAAAGATTTATATACTTTTGTCAAAATACGTGCAACAGTTGTTTTACCTGTTCCAGGATTACCGACAAAAACTGTATGCAAGTAAAAATTGCCCAAAACATCACGTCCCGACTCGCGGTAATAACGCACAAGGTTGACCAATTCACTGATTTGTGTCTTAATTTTAGTCATACCAACCAATCTGTTCAATTCATCGAGCGACAATTTGAGCAATTGTTCATCAATTGGAATGTTCGGCAAAGCACGTTTGGTCTTCATCTGAATTTTCTCAACATCGTGTGCAGACACCAAAGACAATTCATCTTTTGACAACTCTCTTGGATTGTCCATCGTCATCAAACGCAAGCCCATATTGATTTTGGCTTGGTCAAGGACATCGTAAGCAAAACGGGCATTGCCAAATGTGCGGTCACGATTCCGAAACGCTTCCGTTATGATTTCATCAACTTGTTTCTTAGCATTTGGACTTAAAACGATGCCTTTTTCATAAGCGGCATAATCTGCAATTTGAGACAATTCCTGTGGCAAATAGTCTTGAAATTCAAAAAAGTGCTTGAAACGAGAGCGTAAACCAGGGTTTGAGTCAATAAAATGCTTCATTTCTTTTGGATAACCCGCCACAATCACGGCAAGGTCTCCTACCCCATTGCTCATTTCTTTGACCAAAATTTCAACAACTTCACGTCCAAAATCCTTTGTATCGTCCAATGAACGCGCCAACGAATAGGCTTCATCAATGAACAAAACACCGCCACGTGCTTTTTCAATCGCATCTTTAACTTTGGGTGCCGTTTGTCCGATATATTCGCCAACAAGGTCAGCACGGTCAACTTCATGCACATGACCTTTTGACAGCAAACCCATTTTTTTATAGAGTTTACCCATCATTTTGGCAACTGTCGTCTTTCCAGTCCCCGGATTTCCAACAAAAACAGAATGAACGTTGATTTGACTGTCTTCATCAAAGCCTCGTTCTTTGCGAATTTGTAGAAATTGCAGATATTGCGCATGGTCACGCACCTTTTGCTTGATTTGGCTTAAACCAATCAAATTCTCCAATTTGCTCATAACTTCATCAAAAGACACCTGAACATCGTCTTCAACTTCTTGAATGACGGGGGTTGCTTGATTCGGTAAAAATATCGGTTGTGTACCTTCTAAAAACTCATCAGCGACCTCAAAAGGCAAGACAGCCAATAGTTTATCCATAAAAACCACTTCACATGTATAGTGGTCATTGCGCCATGAACCTTTGACATTTGAACCCCAACCTGCCGTAATCGTCAAGTATTCATCTTTCTTTTCAACGCGGTGCAAACGCACAATTTGACCTTTTAATTCACGTGCATTATTGTAAAACTTTGCAAACAACTCGCATTGCCAACTTTTGTTGAGGTTCAAATTTTTGAGCGTAATCTCTGCATATATATAACGTGTCTCCTCGCCATGCAAAGTCCGATAATAAATACGCTCTGTTTCTGGAATGTCGTCATAAGGACCTTCATACAGCTTGAGCGATTGGATTTCGAGATAAGGATTGTCCTCATAAGTGACTTCACGACCACCGTCTTCGATGTAAAAATATTTTGTCGCTACTTTTTCACCGTCCACATAAGCCTCCCAATAGTAAGTGCCTTTTTTCCAAAATGCACCTTCTTTTTTGTTGCCCCAACCTTCACGTACATAAATGACATTGTCATATTTGCTCACTTTGCGTCGAAAAGGCAGGCTACACAGCTCTGTACGCCCCTTTTTGAGCGAAAAACACTTCAATTCGACTTCGACATCCCAATCGTCAAGGTCAAACATTTTATTGTACAAGGATAATTCGGCGTACATATAAGCGGATTCGTATCGGTCAAAAACCTGCCGATATTTCTTTTTGTTGTCCGCTAACCATTCCGTTGAGGCGTAAACTTTTAGTTCACGGAACTTGAATTTTCTAAATTCTGGTGATTCATAAACTTCGTCGTTATACATCATAATTGCTCGGGTGTTGGGTTTTTAATTAAAAACGATACTAATTTAACTCGTTTTTGGACATTACGGTTAATTTTTTTCCAAAATTTTATCCACATTCTTAAAAATATTCATTTTCAAGGCTAAATGGCGTTTTTTTATATCAAAAATTTAAATACCATAATTTCAAATTATTAGACAACAAAACTATACCACTTTCTAAAAAACGGATTTAAAGCGTTGTTTGGTGTTATAAAATTTTAAATTTTAGAATTTTGAAATCTCCTAAAACAACTATTCTCTCAAAACTTTTTACCTTTGGCTATTGTTAATAAAATAAACGATACTAAAATGAAACGACGCTCATTCTTAAAAAACATCCCTTTAATCGCTCCCGCCAGCGCAGTCGTCATTGGTTGCACGCCTGCGGTCGCTAAAAAGGCTTCTGAAAATCCATTATCTAACATTAAAAATAGTAAGACTATTATGACATTCGAACTTCCCGCACTCGCTTATGCGCCCGCTGCACTTGAGCCGCACGTTGACGCTAAAACTATGGAAATCCACCATGACAAGCACCACGCTGCTTATGTCTCAAACTTGAATAACGCTGTTACAGCCGATGCAAATGCACAAGGCAAGAGCCTTGATGAATTAATGGCGAATATTTCAAAATATCCAACTGCCATTCGCAACAATGGTGGTGGTCACTGGAATCACTCCATGTTCTGGAAAATTATGTCGCCAAACGCAGGTGGTGCGCCAACAGGTGACGTTGGATCTGCCATCAACAGCACATTCGGCAGTTTTGAAAACTTCAAAAAAGAGTTTTCACAAGCTGCTATGACACGTTTTGGTTCAGGTTGGGCATGGTTGAGCGTTGATGCAAGCAAAAAACTCATCGTCAGTTCAACACCGAATCAAGACAATCCACTCATGGACATTGCTGACAAAAAAGGAACACCTGTTTTGGGTCTTGACGTATGGGAGCACGCTTATTATTTGCACTACCAAAACCGTCGTGCTGATTATGTTGGTGCATTCTTCAATGTTGTCAATTGGGACGAAGTAAATCGTCGTTTCAAAGCCGCAAATGGTTAAAAATACTGAGGGGGGGCAAAAGATACAGATTATTGCATTCTTATAACACCCTTATATTGTAAAAAAAAATGCCTTTGGTACGTTTTTCGAACGTATATCAAAGGCATTTTTTTTGAAGATTCATTCATAATAAGAATCCATACACCAAATTTTGACGTATATTAAAAGTATAAAGCTAATATTAAGTTAAGGTCATCTAAAATATTTGCTTATTAATTTTTAAATATTCATATTTGTCAATAATTATTAATTCATTATTGAATTCCTTGAACCGTATTTCCTAATCTAAAACTTGCTTAATCCATGATGATATTCGTAATTTTGATTCTTGTCGCTTGCGTTTTCGCATTCACAACCAAAAATGAAACCCGCCCGAGCCGCACGAGGTAAATTTTCTAAAAACAAAAACAGAAAGAGACTGTTCCTTTTATTGGTGAAATGAAATTTTTAATTCCTTATCACACAATTTAAAGAACAGTCTCTTTGCTTTTTTAGGGAAAAACACAGGACTTAATTAAAGACTTCACTATCTTTGCGCTTGAAATATTGGCTGTCTCAACAGCCTTTATTATCTTTATTCTGCCAACCAATTTCTTATGCGAATATTCGCCAAAACATATAATTAAGGACAATTATGGAAGTATTAGAAGTCAAAAAAACAACTAAAGCCAGTGCTAAAGCTGCAAAAAGCACCCCTCAGTATAGTGCCGACCAATACAAAGATTGGTACACAATGATGTATCGGATTCGCCGCTTTGAGGAGCGTGTTTTGGAGTTTTATGGCGAATTTATACGTGGTTTTTGCCATGTCTATAGCGGACAAGAAGCGATTGCCGCAGGCATGAAATCGGCTTTGAAACCTATGGATGGTGTCGTTACAGCCTATCGTCAACACGGTATTGGTCTAATGAAAGGCATTCCAAGCCGTGAAGCGATGGCGGAATTGTTTGGTCGGTCAACAGGTATTGTCAAGGGGAAAGGCGGTTCAATGCACTTTTTCTATGCTCAAAACAAGTATTTTGGTGGAAACGGTATCGTCGGTGCGCAAATCGGCATCGGAACAGGCATTGCTTTCGCTGAAAAATACAAAGGAACTGACTTACTTTGTGTAGCTATGTTTGGAGACGGAGCGGCTCGTCAAGGCATCCTTTACGAAGCGGGTAATATGGCTATGACATGGAAATTACCTGTCATCTATGTTTGCGAAAACAACGGCTATGCGATGGGTACTTCTGTGGAACGGACATCAAATGTACGTGACATCAGCACCGTTGCACAGGCATTTGATATGCCCGCGGAAATTGTTGATGGTATGAATCCAGAAGCCGTTCACGAAGCATTTACACGGGCTGCAGCGCATATTCGTGCTGGAAATGGTCCTTATTTCCTTGAAATTAAGACTTATCGCTACAAAGGTCACTCTGTCAGTGACCCTGAAAAATACCGCAAAGATGAAAAAGGACGTGCAGAAGCGGCTCATTATAAATCAATTGACCCATTGAAGACGACACGTACTAAAATGCTGGGCATCGGTATTTCGGAAGCTGACATTCAAGCCATCGAAGACGCTGCCGAAGTTGAAATGCAAGCTGCCGTTGACTTCGCCAAAGCATCGCCTTATCCAGATGCAGAGGATTTATACGAAGACAACTACGTACAAACCGATTATCCTTTCATGAAAGATTGATTATCAATATTTTAAGTATAAAAATACATCCGTCTGGCTTTTTGCAAGACGGATTTTTTTTTACTTTTACACCCCTCAGTAAATTCTAATTTTAAAGCTATAAATATGCTTGAACAAATTTTAACAGAACTCAAAGGCTCAAATACTAAACTCATAGCCGTTTCAAAGACGAAACCCAATGAGGCAATTCTTGAACTTTACAATCAAGGGCAACTTGCCTTTGGCGAAAACTATGTTCAAGAATTGGTGGACAAACAAGCGACTTTACCAACAGACATCGAATGGCATTTCATTGGGCATTTACAGTCGAATAAAGTTAAATACATCGCCCCTTTTGTTGCCATGATTCACGCTGTTGATTCGCTTAAATTACTGCATGAAATCAACAAACAAGCCACTAAAAATGACCGTGTTATTAAAGTTCTTTTGCAATTTCATATTGCCGAAGAAGAGTCTAAATTTGGCTTTGATACTGAGGGGGTCAAAAAATTGGCAGAAGAATTAAGTCAATCAACCCTGACGAATATTGACATTTGTGGCGTTATGGGCATGGCTACTTTTACAGATGACAAAGCTCAAGTAAGGCGTGAATTTAAAGAATTAAAACACATATTCGACAATATAAAAAACATTTATTTCGCTGATAGTCAATCATTTACAGAAATTTCAATGGGCATGAGCGACGATTATAAAATGGCAATAGAAGAAGGCTCGACGATGGTGCGCATTGGTAGCTTACTCTTTGGCAAACGCAATTATGTATGAAAAAAATATTTTTAAAAAAAGGTAGAGACGAAGCCGTTAAGCGGCAACATCCGTGGATTTTTAGTGGTGCAGTCGCACATACTGAGGGGGTGTTGGAAGATGGCGATTTAGTAGAAATCTATGATTCAAAAAAGCAATGGTTGGCAGTTGGATATTACAACGATGGCTCAATCGTCGTCCGTGTTTTGAGTTTTGAACCGACAACTATTGATGCAGCGTTTTGGTTTAAAAGATTAGAAAACGCTTTCCAATACCGTCAAAAACTAGAGCTAACCCATTCAGAATCAACGAGTTGTTACCGCCTCATTCATGCCGAAGGCGATGGTTTGCCAGGCTTGATTGTTGATATTTATGGCTCTGTCGCTGTCGTCCAATGTCATTCAATAGGTATGCACATGCAAGTGGAAGCCATAAAAAATGGGCTTCAAAAAGTATTTGGTGAAAAATTGAAAGCCATTTATGACAAAAGCGCAGAGACATTACCCCCTCAGTATATAGCCCAAAATGGCATAAAAAACGACTACCTTTTTGGCGAAGCCGAAGTGCCAATGACCGTTTTTGAAAACGACAATACTTTTGCAGTAGATTGGATTACTGGTCAAAAAACAGGTTTTTTCCTTGACCAACGTGACAATCGGGCTTTGTTGAGCCGTTATGCAAAAGGTAAATCTGTTTTGAATGCTTTTTGTTATTCAGGTGGTTTTTCGGTTTATGCCTTGAAAGCGGGTGCAAAATCGGTTCATTCCATTGACATTTCGCCAAAAGCGATTGATTTGACTTTAAAAAATGTCGAAATTAATCGTCCTTTTGAAGGTGAACACACCGCCGCCGCTGTTGACGTTTTGGCTTTTTTGAAAGAAAATGAACGCATTTTTGATGTCATGATAGTTGACCCGCCTGCGTTTGCAAAATCTATCAACAAGCGACACAATGCAGTTCAAGCGTATAAAAGACTGAATGCTATGGCTTTACGTCAAATTACTGAGGGGGGCATTTTGTTTACTTTCAGTTGCTCGCAAGTTGTTGATACGCAGTTATTTTATGATACGATAGTTGCGGCAGCGATTGAAGCAGGTAGGAAAGTGCGTGTTATGCACCGATTGACGCAACCTGCTGACCATCCTGTGAATATTTTTCATCCCGAAGGGTCGTATCTGAAAGGATTGGTGTTGTATGTTGAATAATTTTACAAATAAAAAATACAAAATTGAAAGCTAAAAAAAGTTTCGGTCAACATTTCCTCAATCGTCCTGATATTGCACAACGTATTGCAGATGGTTTATTGTTAACAAATGAATTAGGCGGTCGGGTGCTTGAAGTCGGTCCCGGTAAAGGCATGTTGACACAGTTTTTAATAGAAAAAAAATTCGATTTAGTCGCTGTGGAAGCGGATAAAGATATGGTTGCTTTTTTAAACCAAAAATATGACCCCCTCAGTATAAAAGTCGTTTTTGAAGATTTTATGAAAATTGACATGGCAAAAATGTTTGACAATCAACCATTTAGCCTTATCGGAAATTTTCCATACAATATTTCAAGCCAGATTGTTTTCAAAATGATTGAAAACCGAACACTTGTACCTGAAATGGTCGGTATGTTTCAGTTGGAGATGGCGGAACGGGTTGTCGCAAAACCGGGCGGCAAAGAATATGGTGTTATCAGTGTTTTGACACAAGCGTTTTATGATGGAAAGAAACTGTTTAATGTGGACAGAGGCAGTTTTTCACCGCCCCCTAATGTACAATCAGCCGTCATTCGTTTGACTCGAAAAGAAAATCAGGACTTGGGTTGCGACGAACAGTTGTTTAGGAATGTCGTTAAAACAGCTTTCAATCAACGGCGAAAAATGTTGCGAAACACGATGCGTCCTATGTTCGACAAAGACCCTACCCCATTAGCAGATGTTTTTTTTAATCGCAGACCTGAGACATTGAGTTTGGAGGAATTTATAGGACTAACGAAACAAATTGAAAGTTTATGAATTTAAGATTCTAAAAGTGTAAGTTGATTACATGATTTGGTACGTCATGCCCTAAAACAATCATCAACAAGAACTTCAATTATGTTTAAAAACGGATTTATAATAACCCTGTTTTTCTTAGCCATTCACAATCTAAATGGGCAAATCATCAATATCGAAGACAAAAGAGTGGCGCTTGGCGATTCCATAAAATTTAAAGGTTTTGGGGATTTAGGTGTCAATTTTTATAGAAATGACAAACAATCGATGACTTTCAAAGCCAATATGCAGTTGGAATATGTCAATCGGAAACATTTTGTCTTGCTATTGAGTGGTTTTAACCTCATTCGTACTGAGGGGGTAGCCAATACCTTGAATGATGGTTTTACGCATGTGCGGTACAATTATGATTTGCCAAAAAGATGGGTGTACGAGGCTTTTGTGCAAGGACAATACAATGAACGGACAAGGGTTTTGTTTCGTGGATTGATGGGAACGGGCGTGCGTTTGAAGTTAAAACATGGCAAAAAGCAGCGTTATTATATCGGTTTGGCTTATTTCTTAGAAAGCAATCAATTTAAAGATACGACGGTGCGACAACTCGACAATCGTTTGAGTGGGTATCTATCTTACAACATAAACTTTGGTGAAAAATCACGATTTGTACATACGACTTATGTGCAACCGCGTTTGGATAATTGGCAAAACATTCGTGTATCGTCGGAAGCGTCTTTGTTGTTCAATATTTCTAAACATCTGACTTTTCGGACGACCTTCAACACATCTTATGACAGCGACCCGCGTCTTCCTGAATCTGTGCCTGATTGGATTTATACGTTGACAAATGGTTTACGGTTTGAGTTTTAATGATTTTTTAAATTAATGAGACCACAACTGAGCCTTTGGAGACGGATAAACATCTTTTTTGTTGTCAATATTTAAAATAATATTCGTCAGTATTTTAGGTTTAACAACAAAAAAATCATGGCTTAGAGTGTCTCTCAAAACGTATTTGACGGGTGCATTCAATAAATGTTTTTTGGCAAATTCGTAATTGATGAATGGTACTATCAAGTCATCTCTTCCATGTATGTACACTGTGGGCATCGTTATTTTGTTCCAATATGGCTCCATTTCAAGGCATTGTTTCGCATGAGCCAATTTTTCGTCATTGGCAATGATAAAGTTTTGTGGCATCATCCATTTGATTGCCCAAAAGTCTAATATTTTATTGAACCAAAACTTTTTTTCATTGCGAGGGTCAATGGCAGGTGAAGAAAGGACGAGGTTATCAATCATATTGGGATAATCCATTGCCAAACGTGCGGCGACTGTTCCACCATAAGAATGACCCACCAAAATTGTTTTAGTGCCAACTAAACGTGCTTGTTTCAGTATCGGATACAAATATTCCGCTTGTTTTCGTAAGTGAACTTCTGTTTGTCCGAAATCGGAATAGCCATGTCCATAACGGTCTGGTACTATCATTTTATAATGATTAAGCAGGGCTGTATCTCTTAAATATTTCACAAAATCTCTACTTGTACCTAAACCACCATGTATTAAAATGACAACGGGTTGTGAATCGCGCCCAATTTCAAAGTAACGTATGGTATGATTCCCGCCACTTGTGTATCGGTGGATTTGAAAGTTGTAATGTAGTTTATCTAATTTTCTAAATGCTGATGCATCGCTGATACGAAAACGGAAACAAGATGAAATTAAGACAACAATAATAAATGTAAGAAGAAATTGAAATGCTTTTTTCATGAATGTGATTAAATTATAGATAAAAATGGTAAAAATAAGATACTTATAGCTGGAAAAGTGTTGAATTTGAGTAAAAAAAAATGAACTTTTGTCCCCTCAGTATTTTCATAAAAAAAGAAGCCGAAAACACTCATCAGAGATTTTCGGCTTTCCTTTTTTCACTTAAACCCTATCCATTTTTACAATTTTTGGTAAAAACTTAGCAACTACGTCCACCAAAGCCTTTTGAGACAGCATTACTGACTCAATATCCTTGTAGGCGTGTGGTGCTTCGTCCAAACCACCATCAAGTAAAGTTACACCACTGTCACTAAGCAAACGATTCATTTCGTTTTGCGTAATACTTTCTTTCGCACGGCGGCGGCTCATCTTGCGACCCGCGCCATGTGCTGCCGAATTCAGCGAAGCAACTTCACCTTTTCCACGCACGATAAACCCAGGGGCAGTCATGCTGCCCGGAATGATGCCCATGTCACCGAGATTCGCAGGTGTTGCGCCTTTTCGGTGTACAATGACTTCACGTCCGTCGTGAAACTGCTCTTTCCAAGCAAAATTATGGTGGTTTTCAATCCGTACTTTTACAGATGCTCCCAATTGTTTAAGGATTCGACGATGAATCTCATTGTGGCAAGCCGAAGCATAATCACCCGCTAAATTCATCGCTGCCCAATATTCTGCGCCCTCTGCTTCGTCGAGCATTAGCCAAGCCAAATGTTGGGCTTCACGAGGCAGTTTCCGCTTGTCCATTGCGATATTGGTGTAATATTTTGCAATATTTGCCCCCAAACCACGTGAACCTGAATGAGACAAAAGCGCCACATACTCCCCTGCTTTGACACCCAAAATAGCGTCATCGGTTTCAAAATTGACGATACCAAACTCGACAAAATGGTTGCCTGAACCAGACGTTCCGAGTTGATAAGCCGCTTTTTGTTGCAAATTTTTCAGCATATCTATCTCTTTGAACAAAGGACTGTCAATGACTTCATGCTCAACGGATTGAGACCAATGTCCACCCGCACCAAAAATGGTGTTTTCAACGAGGGCTTTTTCAAAAGACTTCTCATGCTTCTTAAATTCACTTCCAGAAATCGGCAAAACAGACAAACACATACGGCAACCGATGTCAACGCCAACGCCATAAGGAATCACCGCGTTTTCAGTAGCCAAAACAGCACCGATAGGCAAACCATAGCCTGAATGTGCATCGGGCATCAAAGCACCTGCGATTGTTATCGGCAATTTCATAGCCGTATTCATTTGCATAAATGCTTCACGCTCGATGTTTTCTTCGCCATAAGTGGTAAAAGGCAACGGATTTTCTGCCAAATGATAGGTTTTAGCGTCTTCTATTGGGCGTTCTTTGATGCGCTCGGCGATTTTCCCCCAAACTTCATCGTCCCAATAGTCTTCTGGATTGACAACGAGCCCCCTCAGTATTTCTTCGACTTCTTCAAACGCAGCATGTTTATATTGCTTTTCTAAAACGCTCATAGTCATACTGATAGCAGGGTTTTTAGGGAACCCGAGTTCTAAAAGCTGTTTAGGTTTTACCTTTAACTTAGCCATTTTTAATATTGATTATTGTTGATTGAAAATTGCTTATTGCCGTTTTACATATACAATAAGTGTTTACAATCTTGCGAAAAACAAAGAAGCCTCGCAAGACCGATGCTTGCGAGGCTTCCAACCCTCAAAATACTGAGGGGTGTCCATCATCGCTATTGCAATCGGATTTTATTAAATCTGGGCTGACTGAGAAGGACACGCATAATTGTTATATTTAAAAGATGATTGACTATTTTTTTAACGTTGATAGGCATAACTTAGGTTTAGAGAAAAAAGTTCCATGACCCGCACCGACACATATATATACGTGTATCAAACCTGTTCTTTTTGTGATAAGGTTGCAAAAACCAAATGTTCTAAAAATGATTGAATTGTTTGGTCGGGCTGTTGACCATTGACATCTGTCAAACGTGGCAAATGTCGTGCAAAAAAATGCTGAAAATGAGCCGCTTCAATCACCGTACTCGCCAAAGAATGAGGGTAAGTGTAGGCTTCATTATATTCCGAAAATAAATTAGCAATGCGCTCACACAAGTCTTTATAGGGCTTAAACAACTGATCTGAATTGTTATTGTCCACCTCTTTTGACAAATACGCTTTACTGCTTTCGCTGATGACAATTTTGTACAATGCCTTGTGATTAAATTCAATTTGACCCAATGAGTCATCTAATTCATGGGTCAACAAGTCAATGACACGACGGATTTTTTCTTCTGAATCTGCCATATTGTTGATATTAAAAACGACTTGATATTCCAAATAACTCCAATACCAAGTAATGATGTACAACAATAAACGGTGTTTGTTTTCAAAATAGCGATAAATACTCGCCTCTGTGGTATGGATTTCCTCTCCCAATTTCTTGAAAGTAAATGATTCAAAACCGAGTTTATGAATCATCTCAATGCCATATTTGACGATGCGTTGTCCTAAATCGCTTGATTCGGGGTCACGTAAAAAAAGTTTTTCGTTTAAGCGGATGCTTATTTTTAAGTCCATTCAAAGATTTATTGAAGAGTTAATAGTTCCATAAAGAAATTGCCCAATTTAAGATGCCAAATTCCAATAATTTGATTTTCAATCAGTTACAAAGAACAAATGTATATTTTCCTTTCAATAACAAGGTTATTTTGTCCAAAAAAACTAAAAGTAATCCTAAATTTTTTTTAGTTAAAACAAAGATACGATGAACTTTTTAAATTAAATGATAGTTTTACTATCATTATTGAATGTTTTAGTACTTTTGCACTATGTAATGCAATCAAGTACGATACCAATACCTTTTAACCGAGTAAAAAAACGAGGTTCTCTGACAATATTTGTGGTACACACGTATCGGATATTTTGAAAACTGTCCATAGATCACAAGTTTCGACCCGATTATTAATATGTTTTTAAAAATTGTATTCTATATTGAATATCAACTATTTACATTTATAAGGTGTAAAAAATCAAATTAC
>JAYSQG010000525.1:0-2540 GCA_043721685.1 Saprospiraceae bacterium
GGTGTCGGTGCGCTGCACCTTTAAAAAAAATGGATTTTGCTTTTCTATAAACGGTATCAGCCCTAACGGGCTTTTTCATGCGCTGCGTAACATGAGTTACTAATGCCCATTAATAGGCGTATATCTTTACCATAAGTAATTACCTTTTCTATTGTTTTAACATTCGTAATGCCTTGTAAATCAATTTTATCGTTAACGATACCGAACATATACGAAATAGTTAAAATATCCCCATCTAATTTATATCTACAAGTTTTTCTAAAAGCGGCTACAAAAGGTATAATAATAAACAAAGAAATAAGTAGAAAAAAACCTGTTTTTTCATGATTCCAATCGGTTTTACTAATAAAAATCACTATTAGAAAAATTAATCCGATTGTCATATACCCCATAGCTAAATTGTATTTCGGCTTAAATCGTTTTGTTTTTTTGCTATTCATTTTAGATTATAATACATTGATTTTTAATTATTTTTTCTTTTCAAACAACCAAATCAAATCCAACAACCCCGCAGCAGCGAAAGACACAGGCAAAATAAATGAATCCGATAGGATTCGAACGTTTGTAGAAAATAACACACCGCCATTTTTTACATCTAAGAATCCGTTAGGATTCGCACGTTTGTAGAAAAACAATACGACACCATTTTTACGCCTAAGAATCCGTTAGGATTCGCATGTTTGTAGAAAAACAACAAACCGCCATTTTTACATCTAAGAATCCCATAGGATTCGCACGTTTGTAAAACATCATTCGATTTTTCATAAAACCAAATACATTTTCAAACGGTTTTATGCATTTTACAAATGTGCGAATCCTAACGGATTCGGGACATTTGTTTGCGTTGCGCTTTTCTATAAACGTATGAATCCTAACGGATTCGGAACAATTGTTTGCGTTGCGCTTTTCTACAAACGTATGAATCCTAACGGATTCGGGGCAATTGCTTGCGTTGCGTTTTTCTACAAACGTATGAATCCTAACGGATTCAGGGACAATTGTTTGCGTTGCGCTTTTCTACAAACTTGTGAATCCTAACGGATTCGGGGACAATTGTTTGCGTTGCGCTTTTCTACAAACTTGTGAATCCTAACGGATTCGGAGACAATTGTTTGTGTTGCGCTTTTCTACAAACATGCGAATCCTAACGGATTCTTCGAAAACGGATTATGTGTTTAATCGAAAAATTTGAAAATGTACCGTTCATCATACGGCACTTCAAATTTTTCTAAAAAATCTAAATATTCTTCTCGAAACGACACCTTTTTATGGTGTTCTTCTTGATTCAAAACATATTTACAGACCTTATCCATTTGTGAACGACTGTATGAAAATGCGCCATAACCGTCTTGCCATTCAAAATAAAACGGCGATAAATGATTGTCATTGACCCATTTAGTGGTCGCTTTTTTGGTTTCTCGCACAATATCGGGTATCGGCATTGTCAAATTGTGGTAGCTGAAAAAGATGTGAATATGGTCTTCAACACCGCCAACGGCTAATATTTTTTGTCCCAATCCTTGAACAGTCCCTGTTGTGTATCGAAATAAATCAGGTCGCCAAGCCTTGTCTAATAATGCTTCTCTGCGTTTGACCGCAAAAATCATTTGAATGTAAATTTGACTATACGTGTTTGCCATGTTTTCTGATTTTTATATGTTTAACTAATCGATTTGATATACTTTTTCTTGAAAATACTGAGGGCGTACTAAACTCAAAACGCCCCAACAAGTCGAAACCTGTTGGGGCGTTTTGGAAAACATATCCTTAGCCTTTCACAGATTGTCGAACAATCGGTAAATAGAAATCGGACGTATAATAATGGGCGATATTAAAGCCATTCCTCCCTCAATTTTAATTTTGAAAGCGCAAAAGTACATTTTTTTTCTTTTTTTATGGAAAATACTGAGGGGGTATATTTTGAATAAAAATATAGTTTTATCGAAATATTGGGCAATTTGTCGGGTAAAGTGTTATTTCACCCGCAACTCCTTTTGATAAATAACATACTGCCACCGATTTTTACCCTCAACATCAAACGTTTCCATCATCAGTTTGCGGTCGCCTTTGCTGCCTGAAACCGATATTTTTCCAAAATTATTGGCAATCAACAACGAACCGTCAACGCGTAAAGGATTCTTAAAAGCTGCCGTTTTGCTGATGTCTTTGATACCAGAAGTGACAGGCGAACACGTAAAATCATAAAATGGATAAAAATTAGGCGCCAATTGCCGCTTAATCAATTCGCTATAATGTTGGTCGCCTGAAATGAAAACAACGCCTTCAATTTTGTTTTCTATGATAAAATTCATCAATTCCTGCCATTCCGTAGGATAAAACATGAAACATTCTTTGTCAGACAAGGGGTTCAAAACTTGTCCGCCTGTTACGATAAACTTAAACGAGGCTTCCGATGAAATCAAGCCATCTTTCAACCAATCCAATTGTTTTGCGCCATAAAATTGCTTATTGGCGTTGGGTTTGCCATTGATTGAATCGGGCAACGTGTTTGCAGAGCGATAAAAGCGATCGTCCATGCA
>JAYSQG010000526.1:0-25853 GCA_043721685.1 Saprospiraceae bacterium
AAAGATGAATATCCACCAACTAAGTGTCATACATCCCGATGCTAAAATCGGAAAAGGTGTAACTATTGGACCGTTTACGACTATCGCCGCCGATGTGGAAATCGGCGACGGAACATGGATTGCACCGCATGTGAGTATCATGGACGGTGTGCGTATGGGGCGAAATTGCAAAATTTTTCAAGGAGCCATTGTCGGCTCAACGCCCCAAGACCTGAAATATAAAGGTGAACGGACTTTCCTTGAAATTGGAGACAATACAATACTTCGAGAATATTGCACGGTCAATATTGGCACAACCGCAACGTGGCGAACCGTTATTGGCAAGAATTGTCTTGTTATGGCTTACGCACACGTAGCACATGACTGTGTTATTGGAGACAATGTTGTTTTGGCGAATAATGTCACCTTAGCAGGGCATATCGAGATAGGCGATTTTGCGCGTTTGGGCGGTATGGTTGCCGTACATCAGTTTGTCAAAATAGGTAACGATGCGTTTATTGGCGGCGGCTCACTCGTTCCGCGCGATGTCCCTCCTTTTGTTTTGGCGGCACGCAATCCTTTGTCCTATGCGGGTGTCAATCGAGTCGGATTGGTTCGACGGGGTTATACACCAGAGCAAATTGATAATATCCGCGATGTATATAGAATTTTGTTTGTTAGAGGTCATAATTTGACACAAGCTGTCAATTCTATTGAAGAAAGCGTACCTGATACATCTGAAAAAACAGCCATTCTCGATTTCGTTAACCAAGCCACACGGGGTTTAATCAAAGGTTTTAGAGCCTCAAATGGCAAGCAAAACTAATTTTTTATTGAAAAATACTGAGGGGGTGTCCGAACAATCAAAAACGATAAATCAAACAGCACAAATCATGCTTGAAGGCGTTGGCAAACGTTTTCGATATGAATGGATTTTCAGAAACCTTTCTAAGACTTTTGAAAGTGGCAACATTTACGCGTTATTGGGTTCAAATGGTTCAGGAAAGTCAACTTTGATGAAAATTTTGAGTGGGCATCTCAGTCCATCGGAAGGAAAAATTTCATTTTATGTAAAAGACAAACAACAAGACGAAGACAGTATTTATAAACACATCAGCTACGCCGCCCCTTATGTTGAACTCATCGAAGAACTGACCTTAACTGAAATGATTCAGTTTCACATCAAATTTAAACCCCTCAGTAATTCACTGAAAATCAATGACTTAATTGAGATTTTAGGTTTTGAAAAATCGAAAAACAAAGAAATTCGCTACTTCTCATCGGGCATGAAACAACGACTCAAATTGGCGCTCGCCATTTGCTCCGACTCACCTATTTTACTCCTCGACGAACCGACCACGAACCTTGACGCTCAAGGTGTAGCTTGGTATCGCCAACTCATGAGCCGTTTTGCTGGTGGAACATCTCAAAACAGTCGTGATGAAGGCAACCGCTTGACTATTGTGGCATCAAATATCGAACACGATTACGATTTTTGTAATCAAATGCTCAATATCGAGGACTTTAAATAGACTTATGTACTCATTGTCCAAACTTAAGCGTCTATAAATTAATAAAAAACAAAATTTGGCGTAATTATTGAAATTTGGTTTTGACATCCCCCTTTTTATTTAAAGTCATATTGTCAAAAAAATCATTTCAATAAACATGAGAAAACGACAACTCATTTCATCCCTTTTGGTATTTACCCTTATTTTGGTTTCAGTCACCTCTTGCGTTAAAGATGAACCGCTCTATATTAGTTTACCCGCAGAGGTTCAAGATGCCCAAGTTGCCAACGAATGGTTCGATATGTTTAGGTTTTTAACGAAAAACTGCGCTGGTTTTACACCGCCTGTTGCTTCGCGGGTATTCGGTTATGCGGGCGTAACGCTTTATGAAACGGTTGTGCCAGGCATGCGCCAATATCAGTCATTACAAGGGCAATTGCAAGATATGCCCAAAATTGCGCAACCCGATTTGAATTTAGAATACAATTGGGCAATTGCTGCTAATACTGCCATGGCTGCTGTCGCAAAAAATTATTACGCCAATATGTCTAATGCATTGTTCATTCAAGTCCAAAAATTGGAAGAAAACAATTATGCAACACTGCGTAATAAATACGTTTTGACTGAAGCGACCGTTGACCGTTCAAAAAAATGGGGAGAAGAAGTGGCACGTATCATTTTTGAGTGGTCAAAAACCGATGGTGGTCACCAAGGCTATACTAAAAACTTTCCAACAACATATTATCAACCTACGGGCAAAGGCTTGTGGGTGCCCACTTTCCCTAAGTACCAATCTGCTTTGCAGCCTTTTTGGGGTTATAATCGCTCGTTTATCACTAAAAGTGCAGAAATGTCGCAGCCGACTGCGCCCATTTCTTATTCCGAAGATACGGCTTCACTTTTCTATAAAGAGGCTTATTTGGTGTATAGCACCGTTATAAATATTAAGCCAGAAGAAAAGGTTATTGCTCAATTTTGGAGCGATGACCCAGGTCAACCAGGAACACCTCCGGGGCATTCCATTTCTATTGCCACTCAAGTATTGAAAAAAGAAGGATATAACCTAGCAAAATCAGCCGAAGTTTACGCTAAAGTAGGTATTTGCGTATCAGACGCATTCATCTCTTGCTGGCGGTGGAAATATGTTTACAACTATATTCGCCCGATTTCTTTCATTCGTTCAAAAATTGACTCGACGTTTGTACCAATACTTGAAACTCCGCCGTTTCCAGAATTCACCTCGGGTCACTCGGTGCAAAGTGGGGCTACAGCTAAGGTTTTGACCGATATTTTTGGCAACAACTATACATTTTCAGATGCGACTCATGTCAACCGTACCGATATAAATGGCACACCGCGCACCTTCAAATCCTTCTTCGACTTTGCAGCTGAAGCCGCTATATCTCGGCTTTATGGTGGCATTCACTATCGAGAAGCTATTGAAAAAGGTGTGGCACAAGGTGTCAAAATTGGTGGCGAAGTAGGTAAACTGAACTTTAGAAAATCTTAATAAAGTCATTTCGTCTTTTAGCTAATATTAAAAAAATGAGTGCGGATTATGTTGTCAAAACGTAATCCGCATTTTTGTTTCTATATTTTCTTAAAAAAAATCCAGTTGATACCCCTCAGTATTTTTGCTTATTTTTGCAAAATAATGAGTCAAAACGCTTATTATTCCTATATTTCACTGAACAACAAACACCTATATACCGATGCAACAAACCGTTCTAGCTGTCTTATTTTGCTCCTTTTGCCTTCAAGTGACTGCACAAAGCAATTTTGAACTTTCAAAATTCCCTAAAAACAATCAACTCATTCCGCGAGACCCTTTGACTAATATCGGTACTTATTTTGTTGAAGGCAACGTCTTGCGTGCCGCAAATTTTTCGCAATTGCAAGCTAAAGTATGGAGAGACACTGTGTTAGAAAGGAATTATATGCTCACCGTACCGTCCAATGTTGAAAAGTTTTCATTCAAAATCCCTGTTGCCATCTTAGCAGAGTTAAAAAACTATAGAATCGAGTTAACTGCTATAAAAAACGAGCAGGAAATTACCCTTGCCAAAGCTGAAAACGTCGTGTCTGGCGACGTATTTATCGTCAATGGCCAATCTAATTGCATCGGACGTACTGATCCCGTTGACTATGATAAGTTCATGCGTTCCTACACCGACCAATTCGGTTGGAACGATATTAATTACACCTCACCGAGCAAATGGGCCCCACGAATTGCTAAGAAAATCATAGAAAATGAACATATCCCTGTTGCCATTTTTTGTGAAGCTTTCGGTGGTGTTACCCAAACATGGTTTATGCGGCAATCTATAAATCCTTATACAGGAGGCAATTATGGCATTTTATACAACCGTTTGAAGAAAGCAGAAGTGGAAAAAAACGTCCGCGCCCTACTCTGGTGGCAAGGCGAATCTGACGGTTGGGAGACGCCAGTGGATTCTTTCAAAAATCAATTTAAAAGGTTACATAGCCAATGGAAAGAGGATTACAATACACCTATTTTCTATTTTCAAATACGTTTTCGAGCCTGTACGCACATTCAACCAGGCATATTTGAAGCACAAAGGCAGTTAGCGAGCGAAATTCCCAATATTGAAATTTTGAGCAACAACCCCGCTTTGAGTCACGATGGTTGCCATTTTCTCTATCAAAATGGCTATGATTTAATCGGCGAACAGGCTTACAATCTCTTAGCAGCTAAGCTCTATAATCGCTCACCAATCAACACGCGACCGCCAAATATTAAGGAGGCTTTTTTCTCTGCACACAATGAAATCACCTTGAGAATGATCAATATTGTAGGCAATTTACGTGTTATTGGCAACCCATGGGCTGATTTTAGGTTGGAAGGTTGCAAAGCACAAATCATTGGGGGGTCAGCTACGAACTATCGCATTAAGTTGACAATTGTGGGCGATACGACGGGGCTAACAGGCATCAGTTATTTGAGTCATATTGATTCATTTTCACAAAATTGGATTGTCAATCCCATGAATATTGGCATTTTATTATTTTACAATATCCCAGTTCATAATCAACAATTGACGGATGTAGCTGCAACACCCATTTATACTGAGGGGGGGCTTTTTGAGATTTTTCCAACCCCTGTTTCTGATATTTTGCACATTCGTTTTTCATCAAAAGAAACCTCAAAAAAACAAGTAGAAATAGTCAACATAAAGGGTCAAATCGTTTTGACAAAGGACATAAAAAAGGATGTTGACAATACAGAAATAGATGTGAGCCTTTTGCCAAAAGGCGTTTATTTTATTCGTTTAAATACTGATAATCAAGGTGTTAGGCAATATTCAAGCAATCAAAAATTCATACGTTTATAAAGTATATGATGAGGTTGTCTCAAAAGTTAAAGTTCAAACTTCGTAAACAGAATTTTGAACTTTAACTTTTGAGACAACCTCATTGTCACTAACAATCAAAACGCTTCCCCAATAGTCAAATAAAACCCACTTGATTTATAGCCAATGCCATAATCTGCTCGAATATTAATGTGTTGCGCTTTATCAATTGTAAAGCGCAGACCACCACCAAAATTGTAGCGCACATTAGCCAAAGACCAGCCTGAAAGTTTGTCCGTCACCTCGCCCAATCCACCAAAAACAACCCCGCCAAACCATTTATAAAAAGGAAAACGCCACTCACTTTGTAGCAACAACAAATTGTTATCACGATATTTACCTTCAAAATAACCCCTCATTCGTTTCGTTCCGCCAATAACTGGCATTTGATGAAAAGGCACATCGCCAAATGACAAAACGGCTGCACCATTTACTGCTATAACGCTGTTTTTACCAATTGGAAAATAACGAGTCGCATCAACGGACAACCTTTGGTATGTAAAATCACTGCCCGTCAGTTGCCCTTCGCCATACAAATATGCTTCTGCAACGTAGCCATTTCGAGGAAAAAACAGTGCATCGCGTGTATCATAATTAAGTTGTGTGCCAATACCTGAAACCCGTCCGCCTGTAGCACCTGTCACTTGACGTTTATCTAAAATGCCGCCTGAATCCACGCGTGTAAATGTGAAATCATCGAAAGCATAGCGAAAACCGACAAATAAATTCGGCTTTATTTTTTTGACAGCATTAAGCCTAATACGTGGGAAAAGCGCATTGTATTTTTCGATGTAATCAGGCGAAATATTGTTACCAGTCCCAAAAAAATTGAAAACATAGCGATAATAACCCACTTCGCCACTTATCCAATAGGCTTGATTTTTCGGAAAAAGTTGAAAAGGAAAGTACAACAGCAGTTGATTCAGTTGTGTATAAACCGCACCGACCGTTACACTGCTGCGTCTTGCACCGATGGAATCTTTTTTGAAATTGAACGTCAACAGGCCACCTACACCACCGCCAAATTTTGTATCGGGCGAAAAGAAAACGACTGGTAACCCAATGACTTTCAACCGATTAGGACTTTTAGGCATTGTATCTTTTTGTGCTTTTATCGTTCCTAAGGTGCAGACACACAATAAAATAAGATTAATTTTTTTCAAATTCATTTTATGTTGGCTTTTAGATTTCAGTTATAATTTCTTAGCAAGGAACAAAGATTAGACGTATTTTCTCACAAAAATAAAAAAGAGTTCTCACAGAAATCTCACGAATAAAACAATAGCCTCGCATCTTCCGAAACGAGGCTATTGGGTATTCTAAAATCTTTTGTCTTTATACTTAAATACTAATATGGCAATCCCAAAAGGAAGCCAATCGTAAAGTTGGCATCCCAATCGAAGACAAACTGTTGTGTATTTGTACCGTCCGCAATCGCTTTGTAAATGTTCAAACCCGCCTTCACTTTGGCATCTTTTGTTTGGTATTCGTCCGGCGCGTTGAGCACTGTAAAACGTTCTTTGCCGTTCCGAACTTGTTTTGCTAACTCAAAAGGCACGCCGCCGATGATGAAACACACCTTGCGTTTTGGAAACGGCACTTTTTCCGCTTTGGCTTTCATTTCGTTGTAAACAGACGCATCGGACATGTTATTTTGGAAATATTTTGCGCCAGAACCTTCAACGGATGTCAATTTACCACCATCTGACCACGCCATTTTTGTATTGCCCGAACCAATATCCACAACGAAAGCATCGTCCTCATAATCCTTTGGCATCACCGATTTGTAGCCCAATTTGCCTTCTTGCTCTGCTGTTACAAGGTTGACAAAATAGCCCATCGTTTTCAGATAATCCGTTATTTTCTTAGTAATTTCTACCTTTTGCGCCCCAGAACTGATAACAAAATGAATATCACGCGGGCTGACGCCAAAATTAAGCATCCCTGAAATATAGTTTTTTAAGCCATTTTTCACGTCTTCGTCGCTTGTCAGTTTTTCATAAACAAGGCTGGCACCGAAATCAGCTTTTTCTAATTTCCAATTTTTCTGCGCATCCGCTCGTATGATAAAAGAATTGAAACCTGAAGCACCCAATTCGACAACGCCTTTCAACTTGCCACTACTCGGAACGGGCGGTGAATAGTCAAAACGAGGGCGATTAGCCGATGCGGTTGCCGATGATGAAGGCGATTGCGTTGTCGAAGCAGTCGAGGCTTCATTGCCCGAAGTATTTCCGCTTGTCGTCGTTTCAGTACCCTCTTTTTTACTGAATTTTTCAGTCAACTGTGGTAAAAACTGACGGACAGCAAAAAAGATACCCCCGACTATCAACAGGGTTATTAAAAAACGTGAAAAAGGTGTCAAACGGCTCATTTTACAAAGGTTTTAGTAAGTCAATAATCAATTTAGTATTCTGTTATTTACAGAAATCACGCAATACTACGTGTTTTGCTTATAAAATCAAAGAAAACCGACCGACAAAATGCCCTCTCAGTATTTCGTCGAAAAAGTATCCCTTTCTCTTTTGTTTTTTAAACAAAATTTTTATTTTTGAAGATTATTTTAAACTTAAAATATTAAAAAATCAAAAACCATTCGCAATGAGAAACATCATCACTTGGTTCGAAATTTCATCAACCGACATCGCCAGAGCAAAGGCTTTTTACGAAGCTTTGTTAGACACACAAATAGCTGATATCCAAGACTTTGGCGGTTTGAAAATGGCTTTTTTTCAACGACCAGAAAACTCCAGCGCAACAACAGGCGCCATTGTTCAACACACAGAATATACGCCTTCATATCAAGGTTCACTGCTTTATTTTGATGGTGGTGAAGACCTTGCACCCATGCTCGCTCGTGTAGAACCCGCAGGCGGAAAAGTTTTGAAACCTAAAACCATGATTTCTCCTGAATATGGACACATGGCATTATTTGAAGATACAGAAGGCAATCGAATGGCGCTTTATTCGGTTGGTTAATTGGTTAATGGTTATTCGTTATTCGTTAATGGTTATTCGTTACACCAATAACGAATAACGAATAACGAATAACGAATAACGAATAACGAATAACCAAACAAAAGAACCGCACAGTACAATACTACGCGGCTCTCAACACAAAGAGTATAAAAAATCTTATTGAATCTTCATTCAAGAAAAATCGTTCATTATCTTTTCGACGATGGTGTGGTGATGCCGTGTGTGATAAGCAGTAAAATGCAAAAACTCACGGGCTGTCAACAAACTGATTAAAGGATGCGGGATTTGATAGCTGTCTAAATCCGCTTCGCTCATAAGGGCAGCACGTTCTAATAACTTTGTTGTTACAGATTTGTAAACATCCAGCATTTCAGTTTTTGACCCCTCAGTATCTAAGTGTCTATAACTTGATAGTAAAGGTGGCGACGACTTTAAAGCACTGTTATACAATTCTTTAACACCTTCATAGCTTTGTGATACGCGATTACTTTTAGCCCATTGATTCATAGATTCAGGATTGCCAAATAAGCTCACCAATGGTTTTGATGATTTGATTAAATGTAGAATATTTTGTCCAATTGACCATTTTTCAGGATTCGGTTGTTGAAAAAAATGTTCTTCCGACACATTTTCGCCGGTCTGAATCAGGGCATCAACTTCATTTCGAAGGCAATTTAGAGCAGCTTGTTTTTCCATTTTCGATTGCTTTTTTATTTATTGAATATTCATTAAATAAAAAAAGTGAAAAAAATTTATTGTAAGTGCATTTTAGCACGATTGAATGCCTTGATTGTATAACGGTCGTCCTTGTAAAGTAACGACAACATGATGCCACCTTGCAAGTCTTGAACGACTTGTTCCGCTAAGTTTTGAGCATATTTCTCCGTAAATTTCGCTTGATAAATTTTTGTCAGAGCCTTAATGTATGCTTCAAAAAAATCTCGCATTACATGGACAAACTTTGGTTCAAAATAAGCCGTTTCTAAAACCGTATTGCCCATCAAACACCCCCCCTCAGTATAAACAAAGGATTTGCCCATTTTCCTAAGCATTTTATCAATTTTTTCAATCGGTTCAAGGCTTTCATCTTCTGCAATAACGCTTATGTTTTGTCGAAACCGTTCGAGAACACCTTCCAAAATAGCGGTCATCAAATCCTCTTTATCCTTGAAATAATAGTAAAAATGAGAGGGCTGTATGTCGCAAGCCTCCGCTAAATCTTTCATACTCGTATAGGCATACCCACGTTGACGAATCACAGCAGTTGCTTTCAATAGGACTTCTTCTTTCGATGTTTTGACCGTAGGCATAGTTATAAATTTTCGACAAATTTATAGAATGATTGTTCAATAAAAAAATATTTTTCTTATTTTTTTTGAATGCTTTTAAGTTTCCCAATCATTTCCAATTACCTATTCTCAACGCCTCAAAAAAAGATACCCCTCAGTATTTCAATGTTTTTTCTAATGTTTTCTAATGTTTTCTAATGTTTTCTAAAAAATCCGCGTCGAAGTTCTATTTTTGAGCCGAAAAAAAAGTCATCCAAATTAATCATTAATCTATCAACTTATTTCCAATTATGAATTTTCCTTCTGAATTAAAATACACAAAAGAACACGAATGGGTACGCCTCGAAGGTGATATTGCGACCATCGGCGTCAGTGACCACGCACAAAGCGAATTGGGCGATATCGTCTATGTTGAAGTAGAGACCGTTGGCGAAACGATAGAAGCCGATGAAGTTTTTGGCACTATCGAAGCCGTCAAAACGACTTCCGAACTCTATATGCCAATCACTGGCGAAGTCTTAGAATTCAATGAAAAACTCAGCGACGAACCTGAACTTGTCAATACTGACCCTTATGGCGATGGTTGGATTGTGAAAGTAAAAGTGGCTAATATTGCCGATGTTGCTGCCCTTTTGGACTCAGTAGCTTACGAAAATGAGTTACCCGCACATTAAATGATGAAAAACATAAAAATTCCATACGCCCCCGCACTCGCGTGGGGCATTTTTGTTTTTGTCCTGTCCGTAATACCCGGCAAAGATTTTCCGTCTATTCCGAATTGGGGAAGTTTATTATCGCTCGATAAAATCGTTCACATGATTTTTTACGGCTTACTGACTTTACTGATATTACATAGCAAACGAAAAACGACGAATAGAGCCGTTCCCCTACTTTTTGCGGTCGGTACAGTTGTTTTTAGTAGTTCCTATGGTTGGTTTTTGGAATGGTTTCAAGGCGCATATTGTTCTGATAGAATGTCTGATGTCATGGACGGCATCGCCAATACCGTTGGCGCAGTGTTGGGGTTGCTGATTTTTCTCTATTTTCAACAAAAAAATAGGTCTTATAAAAACGCTTAGTTGGACGCCGTTCATCGCAAAAAAGCAACTTTTATTAAAAAAAGGCGTTATTTTTGAGTTAGAAAAGGAGATTGCACATTCAATCCTTATTTCTAATTACGGAATCAGTAAAATCAAAAAGAATCAGTTTCAATCAGCGATACAATGAAAAAATTACTCCTGTTTTTACTCCTCGTTGCGCCTTTGCTCCTAAAAGGACAGCCCAATCCACAACTGGCAGAGCAATATTTTCAGAATGGCGAATTAGAAAAAGCGGCCGTTTTGTATGAGAAATTATATGCACAAAACGCAGGGGATTATTACTTCGATAGGTATTTATCCTGCCTCATGGATTTGAACCGTTTTGATGAAGCAGAAAAAATTGTTACGAAGAAAATAAAGAAAGAGCCTTCAAAATCAACGCTTTACGTTCAGTTGGGCAAGCTTTATGAACGACAGAACAAAGACGAAGCAGCCTCTGAACAGTATAAAAAAGCCATTGATAAGCTCCCGTCTGACCGTTATATGATTGACAATTTGGCAGCGAATTTTAGTTCTATGGCGCGCTACGATTTGGCTTTGGCAACCTACGAACAAGGCAGTAAGTTGTTGAGAAATAAAAATATGTTCGCCTACAACCTCGCAGAATTGTACCGACGAAAAGACGATGTGCCGATGATGATTGAGTCCTACCTCAATGCCATTAAGGAAAATCCTGGATACCTCCCCTCAGTACAATCTATGTTGATGCGCAATGCGACGGGCGCGGAGGAGCAAACAGAATTGCAAAGTCAGCTGTATGCACGTATCCAAGATGAACCTAAGGTGTTGGCTTATCCAGAATTATTATCGTGGGTGTTTTTGCAAAAAAAAGACTATAAAAATGCGTTTCGTCAACTCAAAGCGGTTGACCGCATGAATGGCGAAGACGGGAATCGGGTTTTCGGATTGGCGAGTATCGCTGCCGAAGACCATGATTATGATGCGGCGATTGATGGTTTCACATATATCGTAACCGATAAAGGGCGGCAATCACCTTTGTTTATCATTTCAAAACAGAATCTTTTGTCGTGTAAACGCAAGAAGTTGACCGAAGGCTATACGTTTACAAATGCTGAATTAGTTGACATCGAAAAAGAATATGAGTCTTTTTTAGATGAAGTCAGTCGCAATGCACGAACAGCGTCAATTATTTCAGAATTGGCTGAATTAGAGGCATTTTACTTACAAAATTTAGATAAAGCGGTCGCTCTTTTAGAAGAAGTCGTTGATTTTCCGATGGTTGACCGTGAAGTTCAGTCCCGTGCAAAATTGAGTTTAGGCGATTTTTACTTGATTCGGGGCGAGCGTTGGGAGGCGACTTTGTTGTATTCACAGGTGGATAAACTCTACAAAGACGATGTTTTGGGACATGAAGCACGTTTCAAAAACGCCAAATTGAGTTACTATTTCGGTGATTTCGATTGGGCTAAAGCTCAATTTGATGTGTTGAAAGCCTCTACGTCAAAATTGATTTCCAATGATGCCATAGATATGAGTGTTTTTATCATGGACAATACAGGGCTTGACTCCAATACTACAGCCATGCAAATGTATGCCGAAGCTGAATTATTGGTTTTCCAGAACAAATACAAAGATGCTTTTGAAAAATTGGATTCTATAACGATGCTTTTTCCCGCCCATTCGCTTGACGATGATGTCTTATATTTGAAGGCACAAGTCTATAAAAAACAACGAGATTATACAAAAGCCGTTGCCATGTTTGAAAAGATTTTAGAAAAATACAAAGAAGAAATACGTGCTGACAATGCCCTTTTTGAAATGGCAGATATTTACGAAAAGCGGCTCAATGATAAGGATAAAGCCAAATTGCTATACGAAAGGCTTTTTACAGAGTTTTCAGATTCGACTTTAGCTGTTGAAGCCCGAAAAAGGTTTAGAATACTGAGGGGGGATAAAATTGGTAAAGAGCAATAGCCAAAGGACAAAGGGCAATAAGCAAGAGGCAAAGAACCGATATGGGATTCTTTGCCTTTTGTTTATTACGAATACGATATCACCAAATAGTTTACATAATTAATATTTTCGTGTTTTTTTTAAAATAAAATACACAAATAGGTTTCATTTTAAAAATATTCACTAATTTGCACCATAATTAAAATTGGACACATTTTTGTAAGCAGATTAGTGAAGTATATTTATTTTTATCATCAAACATATCTATTGACTTATGAAAATTCTCATCTTTTTAGTGATGTGGCTATTAGTTGAAATAGCTTTTAAGGTGTCAAAACAAAATTTCAGTCAACGGCACAATCCTAAAAGCCGTGTTTTGGACGATTGGGAATTCCTTAAAAGCTAAAATATAAGATTTTGACCCAACACACACAGACATCCAATTCAAAGTAAAACATTTGATGATTACGACTGTCACAGGCAGTTTCGGCGAATTTTCAGGCGACGCCACCACAGAAGGCGACAATTTTGAAGGCGCAAGCGTCAATTTCACAGCTCAAATTGCGTCTATCACAACAAACAATGAGCAACGTGATGCGCATTTGAAAAGTGCAGACTTTTTTGATGTAGAAAAGAATCCAACCCTTACTTTTGTTGGAAAAGAACTGAAAGGCGGCAAATTGACGGGCGACATCACGATGCACGGCATTACTAAAACCATCACATTAGATGCTGAATTTTTAGGCACTGCAAAAGACCCATGGGGCAATATCAAAGCAGGTTTTGAACTGGAAGGCAAAATAAAACGTTCTGATTTTGGTCTGACTTGGAACGCGCCCACAGAAGCAGGCGGCGTTTTGGTTTCAGATGATGTGCGTTTATTGGCAAACGTTCAACTTGTAAAAACAGCTTAAGGAATGATGAATTATAAATGATGAATGATGAATGATGAATTTGCAAAACTAATTTTTGCAATCAGTTGAAAATCAATGTTTTGTAAATTCATTATTCTTCATTTATCTTTACTTTAGAATCCAAAAATCTAAAAATTTCAATAATAAAATGGCAAACATCGTTCTTCACAAATCGGAAACAAGAGGACACGCCAATCATGGTTGGCTCAACGCCCGTCACTCTTTTAGTTTTGCAAATTACCACAATCCAGAACGGATGCACTTTGGCGTTGTGCGCGTTTTGAATGACGACATCATCGCCCCTGCAATGGGTTTTGGTACGCACCCACATGACAATATGGAAATCATTACAATTCCTTTGCGTGGCTCGCTGCGGCACAAGGATTCGATGGGTAATGAAGCCGTTATTCAACAAAATGAGGTGCAAATCATGTCTGCTGGTACGGGTATTCAACACTCGGAATTTAATGCAAGTCGTGAAAAAGACATTAATTTGCTTCAAATTTGGTTGTTTCCTAAGCAACAGAATGTCACACCACGTTACGACCAACGTTCTTTTTTACCCGAAGACCGTGTCAATCAGTTGCAAACTGTTGTGGCACCTTTGGGTTCAGATGAAGAAAAAGCCGATGCTATCGGTATTCATCAAGACGCTTGGTTTTCGCTCGGAACGCTTAAAGAAGGCATCGAAAAGACCTATTCCGTCAAAAAAACAGGCAATGGTGTTTATGCTTTCGTCATCGAAGGCTCGGTTACAGTCAATGGAAACCCCCTCAGTAAACGCGACGCTTTGGGCATTTCCGACATCGAAACACTGACGATTAAGGCAGAAACCGATGCTGAAATTTTGTTGATGGACGTTCCAATGTCTATGGACAACTGATTTTCGACAAAACGGTTATCTTTGCGCCTTTCTAAATTTACGAAAATATAACCAACTTGCAGAGATTAATCGGTCACTATACAGGCAGCGAGCGTGGTACGCTTGTTATTGCCCTCGCCGCCATCCACGGCAACGAACCCGGAGGCATTCAAGCCTTGCAAACGCTTTTTTCAAGGCTTGAATATGCGCAGAATAGCTCTGCGGGTTTATTATTTAAAGGGCGGATTGTCGGTTTGGTCGGCAATATTCAGGCTTATGAACGCCGTTTGCGTTTTGTTAAAAAAGACCTCAATCGGGTTATGACCCTTGAAAACTTAAAGAAATCACGCCTAACCCCTCAGTATCGCCTCATTTATGAAGACTTAGAGCTTGTCGAACTCATCCAAACAATAAAAAACGAGATTGCAGCATACAAACCCTCTCGCCTTGTCATCCTTGATTTGCATACAACGTCAGCAGATGGCGGTGTTTTCAGCATCGTCAGCGACGATATGGCAAGCCTAAATTTAGCACAACAACTCCATGTGCCCGTTGTTTTGGGCATGGTCGGCAGCACGGGCGGTACAACTTTACATTATTTTACAAGCCAAAATATGGGTATTCCAACCATTTCAGTCGCTTTTGAAGCAGGGCAACATGAAGACTCGCAATCCGTGAAGCGGACAATTGCTTGGCTTTACAATATATTACGTGCTACTAAAGCCATAGAACCGCATGATGTGGAAAGTCGTTATGATATGATTTTAAAAGATTATTCGCGATACTTACCAAATGTCGTTGAGTTGTTTCATGTACATACCCTTCAACCCAATGACCATTTTCAGATGCGCCCAGGCTACAAAAACTTTCAAGCTGTTAAAGCCGGAGAAATCCTTGCAGAAGACGAACATGGCGCCATAAGAGCAAAAGACGATGGGCTTTTATTGATGCCTTTGTATCAACGCAAAGGAACAGAAGGGTTTTTCTTAGTGAAAAATAAGTCGTAACGGTTTTATGTCGTCGTTTTTAAAACAACTCTATTTCCCAAGTCCGAACAAATCGTTCTCCTTTTGATAGTTTATTAATGCCTTCTTTTAGGGTCAAATACTGCGTCGTATTAACCGAATCCGCAATGCCCCACCACGGCTCTAAGCACACAAACGGCGCATCTTTTGCTGCCCAAATACCAAAATAAGGAAAACCATCAAAAGTCATAGCCAAACCATGTGGTGTTTTTTCGGAACGAATAGCCATTGAGTTTGATTTCAAATGTTTTAAAACAACGGCATCTTCATAAAAAAGCGATGGATGTAAAGGAATTTCGTTCGCATTTTCTAAAAATGGGTTAGTAGACAGTTCTAAAAGTCCATCATTCCTGAGGGGGTATCTGCCGCTTGTTTCCATAGTATTTAGTTCAATAAAATAATCCGTATAATCCGTATTTTCGACCAAAGGCAAACGAAAAGCAGGATGTCCGCCTACTGAAAAATACATATCGCCTTGCATTGTGTTTTTAACATCATAACTGACACTTAAAGTATTGTCTTTCAAGGCATAATGCAAACGAAATTCAAAATCGAAAGGATAAATCTTCAGGCTTTCTGCATCAGATTTCAACAAAAAAGTAGCTGCATCGTCTGTTTGTTTTTCAATAATAAAAACCCTATCACGTGCAAAACCATGTCGAGTTAATGTATAGTTTTTACCTTCATAGCTATAAGAATTGTCCTTCAAAGTGCCGACAATGGGAAACAATATAGGTGATTTTTTACCCCAAAACACAACATCACCTTGCCAAAGGTATTCTAATTGAGTTTGTTTATGAACAATGCTGTCCAACTCTGCGCCTTTGGGTTGAATGGCAACACGTAGGTTTTCGTTTTCGATGATGATAGACATAAAGTTGTTAAATTTTTGATTTTAGTTGGATATTGACCCCTCAGTATTTTTACATTTTTATTCCATTTTTTCAGAATCGTATTGCGTAAACTGAATTCTACCAAAGTTTTTCGCTGTTTTTACTGATTTTGTATCGTTTTTAGGCTCAAAAGTGTCCACAGATGATACATCAATGCGATGCAAAATCCATGTCTTTTGTGTCAAATCGTATTGAAAAGTGATGTAATGCGTCCATCGTTCACGACTGCCCCCTTCTTCTTCGATGGTAAAAAAGCCATTTTTAATTGCAATCCCTGCCAAAGGGTCGCCCATCATCCCACCACAACCTTTGCAAGCGACGACTTTGTCATTTCGGGCAGCCAAAGTATAAACCCCTTTTGCGTCTTGAAGCAATAACAAAAGCGGACGTGCCGCCTGTTCATCATCTCCTTTTTTTTCTAAAATCAAGACAATGTCCTCGATATTGTCCTTATTCAAATCCCCTTTTTGAAATTTTAAAACGTCATGGTTTGGTAAAATAAAAGCCTTTGCAGACTCTGGCAGTTGCGTAGAATCGCTTGATTTTGAATCAGTTGCAACAGTTGTTACGGCTGTTGTATCTGCCTTTTCTTGTTTTGGTAGATTATTGGTTTTGTTGCTGTCGCAAGCGATAAAAGCAAATAACAGTATGAAGCTGATGTAGATTGTTTTTTTCATTTTTGATATTTTTTGAAAAATAAATTTGCTGTAAAACTAAAACACCCCCTCAGTATTTTACCGATAAAACCCACTTTTTTAAATATTTTCATCAAACCCTGGGCGTACAAAGGCTCTCGCTTCTGGAAATTCTTTGTCTCCTGCGTCAATAATTTTTTGAAGCAAAGCCATCATTTTCAAAGCAAAATCGGCTTCTGCTGGCTCAATTTGGGAAAAATCGTACCATGCCATAAATGCCCGTTCAGCCCCAATGAGGGCAACTTTTGCCGAACCATCGCTGTCTTTTGGAAAAGTATCATCGTACAAATCGTCTTCTATTTTCCCTTCTACTGCCCGCGAAAATTTGGCAATGATGAGATAAATATACCACATAATCGTGTGGAGTGGTGCCATCAGTAGCCGTTCTTTTTTTGTAAAATGCTTCTTGCCCTCTTTGTTGTCAACCATCTCAAAAAGGCTATTTATTTTCTCTATTTTCATCCACGGTTTCAACGCCTCCACATATTGCTTTGACAACTGGACGACGGCAACCCTATCTTTATCCCGCTTCACTTCATTGTCGTCTTTATCAAAAATCTGCCTTTCTTCTTTAAGCGGTTCAATAAAAGATGGGTCAATTTGCGGCGGTTGGGTTTTAAACCATGTCTGAATCGTTTTCAATTTTTCAGAATCATCTTGCCACAAACCGTGTTGAACTACATTAGGTGCATCTTCTCGGTAATGCGTTGCAATATGACTCACTGCACAACGGGTAGAAAAAACACATTTTTCGCACCAAGAATCGCAATAATTGTGAACGGCAGGGATATTATCAGGATGATTGATACTGTCTAAAAAAACTTCTTCATCGGTCTTTTCTAAATCGGAAGAAAAAATTTCCAAACAACTGCAATAGGCTTCACCAAAAGGACATTCGGCGGGGTCGTAATGACAAAACTCTAAATGCCATTCGCCATAAGGCAAAATAGGCGCATACTTTTCAAGCGCACCGACCAAGGTTGAATATGCCATACGGGACGGCAAATTGCTGGGATAATCCGCATATAAATTGTAATGTTTGAGTAAATATACCAAAGCCGTTACCAATTGCGCCGCTTCGTCCTCTGACCAATAATCGGCTGACGGAAATTGTTCCGCTTGTAAACCCATGATTTCACGAATATTACCTGATTTGGGCGGCTCAATGGGCGTTTTGGGTTCGTCTTTTTCAGAAGATTCTTCCATATTTTCCTCAAAAAAATGGTCTAATTCAAAAGGCAGCATTTCATTACCTGCAACGGGACGAATGGCTGGACGATTGTTTTTTGATTCGGCAAGGTCTGTCAACAAGACGTTTAGATATTTTTTCATAGATGTATATTTTAAGTTTTTAAAAAGTATTGTTTACGTTACCCCCTCAGTAATGAGTCCAAAAATAGTTTTTTAATTGTGGATTGATTCGTGAAAATGGTTGAAACTTTGGCAAGCATCACGGTCTAAAAGTGTCTGATAATCATCTTTTTCAAACTTACCGACAATTTTATTAACATCTTCTTGTCGTTTTTTGTAAGACAATTCAACCAAACCAAAGATTTTTCCAACGACAGGGTAAGGATGAAAAACATCTGTTTCGGGGTCAATAGTCGTCAAATCTATTTGTAGATTTTGATGAATGAATGCCGTTGTTAGGCGACTATCTATGCGTTCAAACAGTTCATAATGCCCTAAAAACCAAGCTTCTGTTTCCATAATTGCAAAGCAAATATCAATTGAATCTGGCTCTGATGCTCTATATTGTATTTCGTCATTCGATGCGTTTTTAAATACTTCAACTAAATCTTTATTGTAAGTGTGAGACCGCATTTTATAAATTTCGGAATACATATCACGTAAACCGATTAATTTATCATAGCCCAGTTCGCGCATCCGTTTTTCATACTTCAATATTTTAGTCAATACAGAAGTATCGTTGCCGACATCAATAATTTGAAAATGTTGTTCGGCTGTTGGGTTAGGAAAATTATATTCGGCATATTCAATGTCACCATACCGTGCTAATTTAGTACATTCTAAATCCACATGCCATTCAAACCATTTCAACAAATATTCGCGCACGAAAATGAGTTCTGTTTGACCTTCTACAAAAATGACTGTTTTCTTCATGGTTTTGGGCGCATTAAATAATCAGAGGAAAACAAATCGAAGTTGCTCAATCCTGTCATAAGAAATTTATCAAATCGTTCTTTGCTGTTTTGATAGTTAAGTGATTTTACGGTATTACCATCACGTTGCAAAATATTCCAATATTTTATCGGCACGACATCCATCAAAAAACTGTCGTTTGATGTGGCGATGAATTGAATATTGGAGTTTTCGAGTTTCTCTACTAATAGTTTGCCGAGCTTTGTGGCACGTTCGTAGTCGAGACCTTCGCCGAGGTCGTCAATTAGAATCATTGACGCAAATTTATTTTGAATATTATATTGAATATAAACGACCAATGCTAATGCTCTAAACATCCCTTGCGATAATTGGTATTCAGATAAACGACCTTCCAAACCATTTTCTATCAAATATAAAGCATCAGAATCTGGTCTAAAATTAAATTTATCCAAATAAATATCCCCTATTTGATAGCCCAAAGTATTGAAATCATCAATTATAGCTTTTCTGGATACATCATTTAAAAGCTTCCACAAGCGATTTGGATAAGGAACAAAAGAATTTAATAGGTCATCAGAATCCATATATAAAGGACGAATTTTACTGAATTCAAAAGAACTTACTCTTTCTGCCCATTTAATTATATTCTCAAAATAAGGGTATTCATCAATATCCCTTCGAATATGCAAAACAAGTTTGTCTTCTGGCGGTTTTATTTTTATAAGTTTTTTTTGTTGAAAAGAATATAACCTACACTTTTCAGAATCTCTATCAAGAAATAATTCATCATTAAATTTTAGAGATTCTTTAATAATTGTAGTCTTATTTAATATTAGATTATATTTAACAATATCCCTTTCATTTGTCAAAAAAACCAAAGACGATTCTAATGAGGTTTGATTATCTACATAGCTATAAATTTGATTAGCGATAAGCTTCGCAAAGTTAACCAGTAATCTTATTACAGATGATTTACCAACGGCATTTTGCCCAACGATTAAATTTATACTATTCAAATTTAATTCTTCTAATATCCAGTCATTGGTATTTGGACCAGTCGTCAGCTTATATTTAATTGAAATTAGTTTCATTTTCTAAATTTTTTTGTAAAAATACAACTTTCCGTAAAACTAAAACACCCCCTCAGTATTTTCACACTGAAAGGGTGTTTTTATAAATTTCAACCTCATTTTTCTTCCAAAACCAATTTTGTGAGTTGTTCAAGCCATTGTCGAAATCGTGGACATTTATTGATAATCGTCTGAATACCAATTTCCAACGCCATTAAATTGCCATCATTTATTTTATGATAAGACGGAATGATAGATAAAATACGTTTAGAGGGTGCGGTTTGTGGTCTTTCATTAATATCCTCTGGACTTTCATATTGAGCAATTATGACATCAATAGCATATGCAATTTTTTCACCAAAATAATTCCGAAAACCGATATTCGACGAAAACAGTAAAGCCTCAAATTCATGTTGCTGAATATAAGGAACAAATCTGTCTCCAAAACCCATATCATTTTTCATATTAGCTTCCAAACAAACTATCTTATCTGATACATTTGTTCGGCTCATACAATCATCATAGTTGGGCATACTGTTTGGTATTCTGAAAAAATCTACAAAAGTTGTCACAATCGTATTGGGTTCATGAAGCAAGCGCATTACATCTCTTTTAAGATGAAGATAACTAACAAAGCCACCCTTGAAGCCTTTGCTTGTCTGAATTTTCATAGCTGTAACATCGTAAAACCCTAAACCATGAAAATAAGGTTTTAGAATTTCATTGACAAATTCTTGTTCGGTTTTGCCTTCGACTATTATTATTAGTCTCATGGATTGCCTCCTATAACGTTTTTCTCCCACAAATCCCCAACATTGTACTCATCTAACCAAACTTCTAATTTTTCAGAATCAAGTCGTGTAAAGGTTGATTGATTATCCTTTCTTTCCACAACAAGAATATCAGAGGGTTCAAATTCAGAGATAAGATTAATAGATTGAGTAGAAATAATGAGTTGAGAATTAAGAGAAGTCGCTTTAATTAATCCGCACAAATGTTGAATTGCAGACGGATGAAGTCCTAATTCGGGTTCATCTATGATAATTGTACTTGGTGGATTCGGTTGCAACAGTAAAGTCAAAAGACAAATCATACGAAGCGTTCCATCTGAAAGATTATGGGCATCAAAAAGTTGCTCTGAACCTTTTTCTAACCAACGCAATTCAATAAATTGCCCATTTAATTCATCTGGTTTTAAGAAAAAACGGTCAAAAAAGGGTGCTATGAATTTTAAAACACCTTCAATTTTTCTAAATATTTTTGAGTGTTTTTCTTGTAAAACATACAAAAATGCCGCTAAATTACCACCATCTTCATGTAAATAAGCATTATCATTGACGGCACATGGCTGTTTAACTTTTGCATTAAAACTGGTATCGTGAAAGTGAAAGATTTTGAGCCTATTTAATTGCCCTCTAAGATACGGTGCTTCATATCCCTCATAGTTTTTTAACTCGCTTTCATCATTACCGGAAGCTATCAACCAACTTTTGATATAACTATAATTACTATATTCGCCTTCAAAAATTAAATCATTTTTGGTGGTAGGAATCATTTTGAATTCATATTCATTTCTGTAACTATTATCAAAAGTTATCTTACCATATAGAAAATCTGACTTTTTTCTACCAAAATACAAAAAATTATCTGCCTTACCATGTTGATTGACATAGACTTTTTGGGTTCTATCATAAATTCGATTAACGAATTTAAAAAAGTTGATAAAGTTACTTTTACCAGAACCATTTGCCCCAATTAGAATATTCAAAGGTGTCAATTTTACATCACCCGAATCCCTAATGGATTTAAAATTTTGTATTTTTATAGAATGAATGCCCATCTTTTTTCATTGAATTTTAAAAAGTTCTGGTCAAAACTATGAAAAAAAATCATACCCCTGAGTCTCAAAATACTGAGGGGTATGATTTTATGTGAAATTACTAAAAATTTAATTCAACCGCACATCAACCCCCAACTCAACAACATCATTCAAAGCCATTTTTTCTGAAAAATCTAAGGAAACCATCTCCAATTCAGTTGCCAATACTTCATTTTTGATATAATCGGCATAACCTTCGACGGCAGCGATAATCGCATCGTGGCGTTCCAATTTGACAGAAATTTTGTCTGTGATATTGAAATTGCGGTCTTTCCGGATGTTTTGGATTTTGTTCACCAAATCCCGCGCCGTACCTTCTGCTTCCAATTCAGGGGTCAATGTAATGTCAAGTGCCACCGTCACATCATCGTCAGAAGCGACTTCCCAACCAGGGATATCTTCCGAAGTGATGAGGAAATCATCAATCGTTAAGTTGTACGTTTCGTCGCCGATAGCCAAAACATGTTGTTTTGTTTTTTCGATATTAGCAATATCGGCTTGCGTCAATGCCTCGATTGCGAGTTGACCTGCACGCATATTTTTGCCCAATAATTTACCTAAATTCTTCAAATTTGGACGAATACGCTTGTTGACAACACCTGATGTGTCGGTGATGTATTCCAAAGTTTTGACATTCGTTTCTGCCAAAATCAAATCTTTTACCGCTTCTACTTGATGAATAAAATTGGCATCGAGAATCGGTAACATTACTTTTTGCAACGGTTGCCGAACACGTATTTTCGCTTTTTTGCGTAAGCTTAAAATCAAACTCGAAATGCGTTGCGCATAGTCCATTTGTTGCTCTAAGTCTTTGTCTATCAATTTGTTATCAGAAAGAGTCAAATCCGTCAAATGTACTGAGGGGTGTCTCAAAGGCGTATTATTTTCAACCGCTTTTGAGCGAATACCATCTGTTAAATTTTTATACAACCAATCCGTAAAAAACGGTGCAATCGGTGACGACAATTGAGCAACAATCATCAAACATTCGTACATCGTTTCATAAGCCGCTTTTTTGTCTTCCGACATTTCTCCTTTCCAAAAACGGCGACGTGACAAACGGACATACCAGTTTGAAAAGTCATTATCCACAAACTTTTCAATCGCCCGAGCCGCTTGTGTGGGTTCATAAGTGGCGTAATTTTCACTCACTTCTGCGACCAAACTGTGGAGTTTTGACAACACCCATCTGTCCAATTCTGTGCGGCTGTCAACGGGCGTTTGGTTCATTTCATCTTGCACAAAACCGTCCACATTGGCGTACATTGCAAAGAAATTGTAGGTATTATAAAGTGTCCCAAAAAACTTGTTGCGGACTTCGGTGATGCCATCAATGTCAAATTTCAGATTGTCCCACGGCTGCGCATTTGAAATCATATACCAACGTGTCGCGTCTGCACCGTGTTTGGCAATCGTTTCAAACGGTTCAACAGCATTGCCCTTGCTTTTTGACATTTTTTGACCGTTTTTGTCTTGCACCAAACCATTTGACACGACATTTTTGAACGCCACAGAGTCATAAGCCATCACCGCAATCGCATGAAGCGTGTAGAACCAACCACGTGTTTGGTCAACACCTTCGGCAATAAAATCGGCTGGATAAGAGACATTAAACGGTGCTTTGAACGGCATATCGTCGCCATTTTTGAGCTTTTCGTAATCCAAACCCCATTGTGCATAAGGCATTGAACCCGAATCGAACCATACGTCAATGAGGTCGAGTTCACGACAAAAAATTAAATCGGCATCAGTTAAAACTACATCATCTATCCAAGGACGGTGCATATCAACCTCATCTATTGATAAATTTGAAATTGATTGTAGATAACCTAATTCATTAAGAAAATTAAATTTAAAGTTTGCACTTGGTATATCTCTAACTTCTAACTTGCCTTTTTCCGCTTTTGGAATTAAATCTTCATAAAATAAATGATTAGGTGCGTTCATGCTTAAACCATCTTCATCATCTGTTAATGGATACTTATTATTATTCTCTTCAATCTTAATTCTTAGCTTACTGTTTTCATTAAGAAGATCAATAGAAAAAGTTTTTTTATCCATAAAGTATGCAATTTGACGAAGCTCCCCATAAGAGCCAATAACTTTCTTTTGAAAATTATCGGTATAGCTAATTTCAATATTTGATTTCAATTTATTATCAATTAGCTTTTTATAGTCAGGCATGCGTGTCCCCCAAATTGGAAGGGGAATGCCCCAATAACGTGAACGCGACAAATTCCAGTCCTGCAAATTCTCCAACCACTTACCAAAACGCCCTTCGCCCGTAGCGGCAGGTTTCCAATTGATGGTTTTATTGAGTTCAAACATACGGTCTTTCGCCTTTGATGCGGCGATAAACCATGAATCCAAAGGATAGTACAAAACAGGCTTGTCGGTGCGCCAACAATGCGGATAACTATGCACATATTTTTGAACATTAAAAGCATAACCTTCCAATTTCAATTTGACAGAAATATCCACATTGACATCCACATAATTCGGCTCGTCTTTGTAATCCTTGACGTAACGACCTGAAAATTCACCGACATTATCCGTGAATTTACCTTGTTTATCCACTAAAGTCAATGCGCCGATACCATTTTGACGACCTATTTTCATGTCATCAGCACCAAACGAAGGTGCAGTGTGAACAATACCTGTACCATCTGTAGTTGTAACAAAATCACCCGTAATGACCTTAAACGCATCAGTTTTGCCATTCAGAGGTTCTATTTCGTTACCATAATTGAACAATTGTTCATACTCGACACCCCTCAGTATTTCGCCTTTAAATTTTATCGGTTTTTCTGCAATAGCTTTTTGATTTGGAAAAATTGAAACTTTACCTTCTATTAAATCATCTACAAGATATACTTCTACATTTTCAGGTAAAGCACCTTCTCCAAATCGCCTAAATGCTATGTAATAACCTTTTGAAAAGCCTTTTTCTTTAATCTTTTTTGAAAACTTTTCAATTGTTGTTGCATCGCTCAAATATTTAACTTCAATAGGTAAGTCATTGATATAACCATCAAAATCATCATTCTCTTTACCAGTAAAAGATGGATGTGTTCCTCCTATTAGGACTTCGGAAATCCATTTTTCGATAAGAATGTAAGGATTTTTACCGATTTGTTTTAAAACACTATCAATTAAATCTTTTGCTAAAACCACACTCACATCTGCGTGTGTATAAGGGTTGTTCGTCTTAATTTTGACATAATCAATGTTTGGACCAACAGTCAAAGCCGTGTTTGACGGCAACGTCCAAGGCGTTGTCGTCCAAGCGAGGATGCGAACGTCTTCATTTTCGTCAGAAAATAAAAAAGAGGACCCCTCAGTATGCGTGACCTTAAACATCGCCACAACAGTTGTATCCGTCACATCTTTATATGTGCCAGGCATATTCAATTCATGCGAACTCAAACCCGTGCCTGCCGCAGGCGAATACGGCTGAATCGTATAACCTTTGTACAAATACCCTTTGTCATACAGCCGTTTGAGCAAATACCAAACGGTTTCGATGTACTCATTTTCATAGGTGACGTAAGGATTGTCCAAATCCACCCAATAGCCCATTTTGACGGTGATGTCGTCCCACATATCCTTGTAGCGCATGACGGTTTCACGGCATTGGTGGTTGTAATCGTCCACCGAAATCTTTTTGCCGATGTCCTCTTTTGTGATACCGAGTTCCTTTTCAACCGCCAATTCAATCGGCAAACCATGCGTATCCCAACCGCCTTTGCGCTCCACCCGCTTACCATTGAGGGTTTGAAAACGGCAGAAAATATCCTTAATCGTCCGCGCCATAACGTGGTGAATGCCTGGCAAACCATTTGCCGACGGTGGTCCTTCGTAAAAAACAAAGGTATTGTTCGGGTCACGCTGTTCAACGGATTTGTCGAAGACCCCCTCAGTATCCCAGAAGTTTAGAATCTGTTTGTCTATTTCGGGCAGGTTTAGCCCTTTGTATTCTTTGTACATAATTTATAACTGATTGATTTTTAGTTTTTTAATCTCTCCGAATTCTTGTGAATCTCAATAAACTACTTTTCAGCAAGATAAAATCTTTATCTTGTAAGATGTTCCCATCAATAGTTAGTGTTTTTCGATTTTCAAATTCGATTTTAATCTTTTTTATTTTACTAACTGATGTTACGCAGCGCATGAAAAAGCCCGTTAGGGCTGACACCGTTTGTAGGCATAAAGCGTTAATGTTTTAGTAAGGTGCATCGCACCGACACC
>JAYSQG010000527.1:0-7221 GCA_043721685.1 Saprospiraceae bacterium
CTTGCTTTGACATAACGAGAAAGGTTTCATCAAAATCATTCCTGACTTGCAACATATTGCCCGCAAACAACATCATTTGGTCGAGTGAAATCTCGATGATCTCTTTTTTTGTTAATTCAAAATGCTTGATGAGATTCAATTTTTCTGCTTCATTGCGTATCGTTTCCATACAGATAACGACAAAAGTTTCGCCCAAAGCCATCATCACATTTGTATGATAAATGTCTGTGCCAATGGCATCAACGGAATGAAAAGCTACTCGTTTATAGTGCATAATCTCACACCATTCGTCCAACAAACCCAAATTTGTGCGGGGGCTCAAACAAGCGTAACAAATCTCATTCACTCTATCCAATATCATCGAGCCTGTGCCTTCTAAAAAGGTATCTACCTCTTCATAATGTTCTAAATGTATCCGTTTTTTGACGATAAATTGCTTTTCAATCTCTTTTATGACGTTATCAGCGCGCTCTGAACGACGAGACGGTGCATTCATTGGATACAAAACCATCGTACCGTCGCCATGGCTTGTTATCCAATTATTCGGAAAAACAGCATCTGTTTTCACAGGTTCAGATTCGTCATTGGCAACAACGACATTGACCGCACGACCCCTCAGTATCGCAACGAAATTATCGAATTCAGCAATCGCTTTTTGTTGTATTTCCTTGACTGTAAAAGAAGTATCATTGACTTGAAAAGCATTATTAGCTGCTGTCTCTGTGTTAAATCCAAAATGTGCAGGGCGAACCATGAGTATTGAGGAAGTTGTTTGATTTTTTTCCAAAATTTTGTTTTAAAGGTGAATGGTGAATGGTGAATGGTGAATGGTGAAATTTAATAAAATATTTGTGCGAATGCAATTACTAATAGAGCAATTGTGGATATTTTGGCTGCAAGTCTTTGTTTTTTAGTAAGAATTGAGCTACGCAATATTTTTGAAATTTCGATAGCATCTGAATCCAGTGATTTATATTCTGATTCGTTCAAATATTCAGACTTAAATAGTAATTCAAGCCAATATTGTGTTTCGTTTATTTCTTTTTTGCCAATAGATAGTTTGTGGATAAAATCCACGCTACTTTCGGCATCTGCTGCTTCTCTAACCATTGCACCTGGATTAGTTCCTGACCGCAAAATTTGTTTACTAAGAACGTACTCTTTCTTTTGTTCTACTAAATAGCGATTTAACTTAACAATTCTAATAGCAAATGCCAATGTTTTGTCCCGTAGTGGGTCTTCTTTACTTTTGTTTTCTTGTTTCATTACCTAGTTTTTTAAAATTTTATAAAAATGAATGATTAAAATATTCACCATTCACCATTCACCATTCACCATTCACCATTCACCATTCACCATTCACCATTAAAAATTAAATAATTTTTTCATTTTATCAAAAATGGCGGTGTTTTCATAGACACCTGTAAACTCTTGTGCGCCTGGTCCGAAAGCGAAAACGGGAATCCATGTTGCTGTGTGATATATAGAGCCCGCTTTATCAGGTTTGGTGTCGGCAAAGCCACCTTTTATATCGTTCATTTTTGAGCCTTTGATGAGACCAAAACCACCAGTTTCATGGTCGGCAGTGACGATTACTAAGGTGTTTCCGTCGCGACGAGCGAAATCAAGGACTTCACCGATTGTTTTATTAAAATCGAGCATTTCAGTGACAATAAAATTGGTGTTGCCCGCATGTCCGCCCCAATCTATTTGCGAACCTTCAATCATCATAAAAAAGCCTTTATCTGAACGCTTTTCAAGGAAATTACAAGCTAATTTAGCAGCTTGTGGCAAATAGTCACGTCCTTGTTCGGCAGTTAAAGGTTGAACATCAGCCGTGAAATAAGCTATGTTTTGTTTCATGGGCAACTTGATGTCAGACAGTTCCTCTTTGTTCCAATCGCTGACGTAATAGCCTTTTGTCTTCAATTCGTTAACAAGGTTGCGGTTGTCTGTTTCTCTTCTATCAAAGTACTTTTTGCCGCCACCAATGAATATGTCAATGTTTGTTTTCAAAAAATCTAAAGAAATGGGTTCGTAATCAGCTCGACTCTTGACATGTGCAATAAACGACGCAGGTGTGGCATGTTGGATATTAGATGTAACAACCAATCCTGTAGCTAAACCTTTTTTTTCAGCCATTTCCAAAATCGTCATGCAAGGCATAGAATCTTTGTTGACACCTATCGCTCCATTATAGGTTTTACACCCGCAACTGAATGCCGTTGCACCCGCCGCCGAATCGGTGATGATGGTCGAATCTTCTGCTGGATAGTTGATGTGCAAGCCTGTGTAGGGAAATTCCGTCAAGTGCAATTTGCCGCTATTCATGTAGTAGCCACTTGATACTTGCGACAATCCCATGCCGTCACCCACCATGAAAATGATGTTCTTAGGACGCTGTGATGACGTGGTCGGTGTGGCTGAATAACTTTTAGGTGTTACAACAGGCTGCGTTACTGAGGGGGTCTTACATGCCCCTAAAAAAGCAAATAACAAAAAAGTTAAAGGCTTTAAACATTTAGAACTAAACATTTATGTAGTTTTTAAATCGCTACTTTTTTATGCGATTAGGTTTGAAAATTCTTTAGACCACTGATGACACGGATTTGAATGGTTTTCACTGACTTTTTTGCCCTCCTTTAAAAAAACTAAGAAAATCAATGAAAATCAGTCGAATCCGCATCATCTGTGGTCTAAAATCTAATAATCCAGACATTTGAAAACAATCGCCAAAAATACACTTTTCGTTTTAACTCATATGGAGTTGTTGTTTAAATAAAAAACAAATATTTTTTTTGGTGAAAAGGATTTTTTTTCACATTTAATTTGGTCAAGAATAAAACACTCCCTACTTTGTTCCGAACTTTTTATACTAAACGAAAAGCCAATAATTGTAATCAAAGAAAAACAAAAGCCATCATCTGTTCCTTTTTCTAAAATTACATCATTTTTTCAAAAAAAAAAAAAATACCTTGATAGTAGCTGTTAGAAAAGAGACCAAAAAGGGTGAAAATCGCGTTGCCCTCACGCCTGACATCGTTAAACAATTAGTCAAAGCAGGTTTCACCGTCAAAGTAGAAACCCAAGCGGGCAGCCGTGCCTCATTCAGCGATACCAAATATACAGATGCTGGGGCTGAAATAGTGAACGATGCCGCCGCTTTAATGTCTCAAGCGGATGTCGTTTTGAAAGTAAACGCCCCCTCAGTATCCGAAGCCGAATTGCTGAAAGAAGGCTCTGTACTCATTTCTTTCCTCTATGCCTACACCGTTCCCGAATTGCTGAATACGCTTAAAAAGCGTAACATTTCTGCTTATTCGATGGATGCTGTGCCACGCATCTCGCGTGCGCAAAAGATGGATGCCTTGAGTTCTCAAACCAATTTGGCGGGTTACAAAGCCGTTATCGCTGCTGCCAATGCCAGCGGTAAGATTTTCCCCTTGATGATGACGGCTGCGGGAACGATTACGCCTGCCAAAGTCCTTATTTTTGGTGCGGGTGTCGCAGGTTTGCAAGCCATCGCAACGGCTAAACGTTTGGGAGCAATCGTTGAAGTGACCGATGTGCGCCCTGAAACGAAGGAGCAAGTTGAATCACTCGGCGGGCGTTTCATTACGGTCGAAAATACTGAGGGGGTCAAAACCGAAGGCGGTTATGCCCGTGAAGTATCAAAAGACTTCTTGGAAAAACAACAGGCATTGATTCAACAACGTATCCGTGATATGGACATCGTTATCACAACCGCCCTTGTGCCAGGTAAAAAAGCACCTGTTTTGGTCACAGAAGACATGGTTAAAAGCATGAAAACAGGCTCCGTCATCGTCGATATGGCGGTCGAATGGGGCGGCAATTGCACATTGAGTGAAAAAGATGAAACCGTTGTCAAGCATGGTGTCACCATCATCGGTGAGTCTAACTTACCCGCCCAACTGGCTGTCAATGCTTCGGAAATGTATGCCCGCAATATTTCAACGCTGTTACTTCATTTGGCAACCAAAGACGGCTTTAAAGGAGACATGGCGGAGGAAATTACAAAAGGCAGCTTGATTACACATCAAGGGGCTATTGTTCATGCTTTTACAAATGAAATTTTAGCAAAAAAATCTAAATAAGTAGCAGTTAGATTATAATGTATTCAAGACAGGAAAAAATTTTCACTTTTCATTTATCACTTAAAAATGGAGTCCATATTTCAATTTATTTCAGCCAATCAACAGATGATTTACCTTGTTATCTTGATGGTTTTTGTCGGTGTTGAACTCATCGAAAAGGTCCCCTCAGTTTTACATACGCCTTTGATGAGCGGTGCAAATGCGATTCATGGTGTTATCATCATTGGTTCAATCATCATCTTAGGACAAGCAGAAAGTATGTTTGCGACCCTAATCGGATTCATCGCCGTTTGTCTCGGAACGCTAAATGTCGTCGGCGGATTTGTGGTGACAGACAGAATGTTAGACATGTTTAAAAAGAAAAAATAAAGCCTCATGAACACGTTCATCTTAGATTTCATCTATATCCTTTCAGCCCTCAGTTTTGTCTTCGGTATCAAATTACTCGGCAAACCTGCAACAGCTAAAAGGGGCAATCTCATCGCAGCAGCGGGTATGACAGCTGCTATCGTCAGCACAATTTTTCTCTATGATGGTATCTTAACAAAGAATTACATCTGGATTTTTGGTGCTTTGATAACAGGCACAGTCATCGGAACATTGATGGCGAAACAAGTGCAAATGACTCAAATGCCGCAAATGGTTTCCTTCTTCAATGGCATGGGCGGCGCTTGTGCCGCATTGATTTCGATTGTCGAATATGACCATGCTTTGCATAACGGCGGCGAACTGTCGAGCGTTCGCACAGTTATTCTTCTTCTTGGGCTTGTCATCGGTGCCCTATCGTTTTCAGGTTCAATGGTTGCCTACGGCAAATTGGAAGGGAAAATTAAAGACTTTCGCATTCCTTCACATCAGTTACTTCAAACATTGTTTTTAGTTGTCATCATCGGTTTGCTCATTGGCATGGCAACGGGTGCCCTTGAAAATAGTCGTTTCATTTATCTCATATTTGCATTGAGCCTCATATACGGTGTATTTTTCGTCTTGCCGATTGGCGGTGCAGACATGCCCGTTGTGATTTCATTGTTAAATTCATTTACAGGCGTAGCAACGGCATTTGGTGGTTTTTTATACGACAATAAAGTCATGCTTTTTGGTGGCATCCTCGTCGGTAGTGCTGGAACGCTCTTAACTATTGTCATGTGTAAAGCCATGAATCGCTCCTTGATGAGCGTATTAGTAGGCGGTTTTGGAACGACACCAACATCAACCGCTGTTGATGGTGGAAGTTCCGCTATCGTTGTAAAAGAAGTCGGTGCTGAAGAAGCCGCTGTGATTTTTGACTCCGCTTCTTCCGTTATCATTGTACCGGGTTATGGTATGGCGGTCGCGCAAGCGCAACACATTATCAAGGAGTTGATGGAATTGTTGGAAAAAAAGAACATCAACGTCCGTTTTGCCATTCACCCTGTTGCGGGTCGTATGCCCGGACACATGAACGTTTTGTTGGCAGAATCGAATGTACCTTATGATAAATTGATTGAAATGGACAATATCAACGATGATTTTGCGAATACAGATGTCGTTATCGTTGTCGGTGCTAATGATGTGGTCAATCCTGCGGCGCGAACCAATACAAGCAGTCCTATTTATGGCATGCCTATTCTGAATGTGGACAAAGCGAGAACGGTTATCGTTTCAAAACGCAGTATGGCTTCGGGTTATGCGGGCATTGAAAATGAGTTGTTCGGTTATCCCAACTGTTTGATGCTGTTTGGCGATGCCAAAGCATCCTTGACAAAAGTTGTTGGGGCGTTGAAAGAGATGTAATTGCGTTAAACGCTACCCCTCAGTAAAAAATCCTTGAAAGTGGTGATGTCCACTTTCAAGGATTTTTATTTAAAGTTAAGCTCAGATATAGTAGACAGACTATTCAACATCATAAGTAATGATGAACGATGCGCTCTCGGTAATATATCAAATGGGGAACGCCTAACTATTTTTGATACCCATTTTGAACGCATTCAGTCTAATTGTGCTGAACCGAAATGTTTTATTGCGTTTTTTGATAGTCATATCCATGTCATTATATCGCGTTTTACGGCTTTTGCTTTTCGTCGCACAGCTTGTGCCATAGCGGGTTACTGAGGGGGTGTCCTTTTGTTTACTCACGTCCGAAGACGTGCGCAATAATATGTTTCATGTCTGAATACACGCGCAAGCGATAGACTTTGTGCCAGCGGGTCATGAGGTTCCAGCGCAAGCAGGTTTGTTCTCAACAAATGAGCAACAACCGGCTGGTTTTTTCCTTTGGCGCACGGTGAACACAAGGACGCACTTTACTTTCAGGATGATCAATCGCCAACCGCCATAAGTGACCCAGACCTAAGCTGATAGGAAGCGCATTAGGTTTAGCGTGGTAGTGTAAATCAAAGAAATTTTCCATTAAAAATGCTTCAAAACCTTCATCTTGTCCTTCATATCGTTTTTTGAGTTTATCACGTATTTCGGGAATCCCTATTTTTTGTATCGCTTCTGAATTGGGCAATATTTCACTCGGTTCGCCGGTGTAAGTACATAAAAAGGTATCAGTTGGTATAGGAGACCGATCTACATGAAAAGAATAAACATCCGTTGGGAAAAACGGGTAGGCATCGTCTCTGTCATAGCACTTGATCACATTAAGGACTGGCGCTGCACCATGAGCGGTCAATAGCTTCAAGTCATGTAAAAGAATTTCACGAGCAAGTTGCCCCTTTTCACTCAATTGAAGTTCACGAAGCGCCGCTTCATCCAATACCGTTATATCTTCGTCCCTTTCTACCTTTTTAACAATTTCAGCGAAATCACCTATTAGTTTACGCGTCCAACAAATCGCATTTATTTCTCCATGAAAAGGCGTTGAAACAAGGTCACGAAAATTCGTGACACGTTGAATTTGATATTGAGCTTGTGATAATTCTATCATTTGTTTTGTGTTTTTACGGAGGGGGTGGTCTTTGATTTTGTTTACTCACGTCGGAGGTAATGTCTGAAGATACTAACAAGCGACATTCTTGATGCCAGCAGTGATTTAACTTAGATATCTTTTGCTTTAATACGCATCAAAAACATCTCGAAATTCATGACCCTTACCTGTGGATAAGGCAATAATATCGATTGA
>JAYSQG010000528.1:0-4193 GCA_043721685.1 Saprospiraceae bacterium
AAATTTGCCCTTTGCTTTTTGCACCTTGCCTTTTGCTTTTTATCTAATCAACTCCTCTTTTTCATGGAAGATTACGCCGTAGTCTTTCAATTCCTCTAAGACAGGTTCATAGATTTCTTTTAAAACAGGGATATTGACACCAATGGAATTGATTTTGCCCAACATAACGAGTTTTACAAAAATACCAATCGGCAAACCTACCAATTTAGACATAGCCGTTGATTGAGCATCATCGCCTTTCATCACCATCGTTGAAGTCAGTTTATAGTTTTTGCGCCCTAATTCGTACTCCAATTCATGCTGCATGATGACCATATCGCGTTCATTGTCTTGGAGTTTCCATTTTTCAAGCAACAAGTTTTCAAGAATCAGAGACGGTGTCGCGCTCCGCATCCTTATTTTTTTCTTGCTGAACAAACCCAACCAGTCGAGTTTCTTAATCGTTTCGCCATCAACAGATTCACCAATCAAGTTGGCTACCTTTTCTTTCACACTGCTTCCCGGAGCCGAGTTCGCTACATAAGCATCAATCAACTCGTGGTATGTAATATCTTCAGAATCTAAGATTGGAAAAGAACCATCCGTCAAACCAATTTTAACCAACGCATCCCAAGCCTTACAGAATCCTTTATGTCTAATCGTACCCCTCAGTAAATTAGGGATTGGACCCAAGTCATACAATTCACGGTACAAAAGCGAATCACGGTTCACATACACTTCATATTCACCCATATTCGGAACTTCAATCGTCCGCGTTTGTGCGAAAATACGGTTGTACGGCACATAGCGTAATTTACCGTCTTCCAAATATTGTGCTGTCCCTTGCCCTGCCAAAACGACATTACGTGGATTCCATGAAAATTTGTAATGCCACGGGTTGTCGTCGCTTTCAGGAGCGACTAAACCGCCTGTATAAGAGCGAAAAGACTTCAAACGACCACCTTTTGCATTGATTTGGTCGATTTTTTGCTTGCCACTCATGTGGTCGATACCTGGGTCAAGTCCCATTTCGCCCATAAAAATAAGCGCTCGTTCACGCGCCTCGTCGCCAAGGGCATACATTTGTTTAGAAATATAAGAAGCAGTTATTAAATGTTTCTTTAATTTCAAACAATCCTGTGCCACTTCAAGATGTAGATGCGCAGGTAAAAGAGAGACAACGACATCAGATCTTTGAATCAATTCACGACGGTCATTTACTTTTGTCGCGTCAAGCCAAGTAGCGCGTCCGTTGGGGTGTCCAGCAACTTTTTTAGCTGCTGCCTCATGGTCTGCATCTGCAATTGTGACAAACCAATTATAGGTTTTTGCTTGTTCAAGTACGTATTTGATAAGAGCTGTTGCTGAGCGACCCGCTCCAATAATTAAGATATTATTCATTTTCTAATTTTGCTATTCACAATATCAATCCTTCATACTCCATTTCTACTGAGGGGGTGAATCGATTGTTTTATTTTGCGCAAATGTACGAAATTATACCATTGTCAAAATTTTCAGAGCCTTAATAGATTTTATTATTTTAATTTTAGTTGTAAGTTATCGACAATCAAAGCCCAATTTATGAAGGCTTTTTTAGCTGTAAATACTGAGGGGGATAAAATTAATTATTAATTCGCCTTCAAAAGTTTCCTATTTTTCTACCTTTGCGGCGTTTTTGAAGAAAATTTTCTTTTTTGAACTCTTTATGACTTTAAACAAATGACAGAATTTATAGACTTTTTCCTACATCTTGATAAGCACGTTGAGACCTTTTTTACGCAATATCAAACACTTTCCTATTTCCTTGTTTGCTTGATTTTGTTTTGTGAAACAGGGCTTGTTGTCACGCCGTTTCTACCTGGCGATTCTCTCCTTTTTGCCGTAGGCGCAACGATTGCCAAAATTGGCATTTTGAGACTTGAAATTATGATTCCTCTCATGCTTATTGCCGTTATTTTAGGCGATAATGTCAATTATTTTGTCGGAAATAAAATTGGTAAACGGCTGTTTGAAACCAATAATGTCATCCTTAAAAAATTGTTGAAACCAGAATACCTTAAAAAGACAGAAGACTTTTACGCCAAATATGGTGGTAGAACGGTCATTATGGCTCGTTTTGTCCCTATTGTTCGCACTTTTGCACCTTTTGTGGCGGGCATTGGTGCTATGAATTTTAGAAAATACATTGGCTATTGTGTAGCGGGCGCTTTGTTGTGGGTTTTATCAATGACTTTGGCGGGTTATTTTTTAGGGCAAATACCGATTATTAAAAACAACTTTGAAATTGTTGTTTTAGCCATTATTTTTATTTCTGTCCTGCCTGCGGTTATTCAAGTTGTTAAGGAAAAAAGAAAAACTACTTGATTTTTTTTTGACCACAGATGACTTCATCTGTGGTCAAAAAAATCAATATTCACTCCCAGCACCTCCGCCATCAAAATCACCGCCACCATATTTAATGTTGTGTTCTGCTGTCGTATGAGCAGATTGTTGCAATAGCTGATTCATCACCAACGATTCAATAAAATTAGTTTTACTTGTTTTGAGCAAATAAGCGAAACCATGTTGCGGTGTTTTGAGGTATTTTATCAAGAAAACAGCCAAAACCAACACAAGAATCCCTGCCAATGTCAAAGCCCATTCAATCGGCATAATTGCATAATAATACCGATAGGTTAAGATAGATGCCACAATACCTAAGGTACCCAAAATCCATAAAATACGGTCTTTGGTTTTGATACCAAAAACCAAGTAAACCAAAGGAATTACGGCAGTTAAAACACTAAAAAGCATATTATAAGGAGTTGGAACGTTCATTTCGTCATTGTTAAACATGAGTATTTTGTCAACAACATAATAATTGATTGAGCCATAAAAGGCGACCAATCCTGTTATTTCCAAAACTTTCAAACAGTCTTCCCAATAAAACAGCGCATCATTTTTTAAAGCTGTTTTTGAAAAATAATAGACGATTAAAGACAGGGCAATACCTATAAATGGTAAAACAATATGAGGCGTTTGGCTTTCTTCTATCAAGGCACCGAATGATAATATCAAGGCATAAAACGCACTGAAAGCCAATAAAGGGTCGCCATAACGCAATGTAGCGATGGTAATAAAAACAAAAGAAATAATGGAACTCGTTGAAAAACTGTATGATTGTCCCATCAAGGACAATCCACCGACAAAACAGGCAATAGACGCATAACATATAGCATTGTCGCTGCCCTGCCGATACCAATTACGTTCACGAATAAACCATTCATTGAGGATTGTTAGAACAATGCCAAAAATAAGCAATAAAGTTCCCCAACTTTTTTCACCTAAATGCGCATCATTCAAAAGAAACGATATCAGTGCAATCGCAAACAAAATACATAAAGACGTAAAAAAGAACAAACCCAAGCGCACAAACAGGTTTGGTTGATTCAAAACGACTGGAAAGTCTGTTTTTACTTGTTCATACTGAGGGGGTGTCAAATTGCCTACTTCAAAAAATTCGGCAGCCATATTGTTTATTTGCAGATTGCGGACTGCCATTTCGTCATATATTTTAACGTTCATTTGAGCAGTTTTTTAAAGTTTAAAAAGAAAAGGACGATTGCAAAACAAGAAACGACACCGTAGAACATCCAGCCGCCAAAATCTATATCCGCATTGGAAATGAGCTTTGTGAAAGCGATATAGCCATAAATTGTTCCTGCCAATAAGAAAAAATAGGATTGCTCTCTGCGTGCATACCAGATGCCTAAACCACAAAAACCCAAGCACAACAAGCAATAAAGCGACTTATCTATCGCAAATGAGCCATAAAGAGCTGCAATACACGCCAAATTGAAACCAAAATTGAGATAACTAAAAGTGAAGTGCGGCTTGATGTGTCTGTAATTAAGCAACAAACCGATGATGACTAAAAACACACCGACTACTATGCCCGTGTGAATCAATATCGGTTGGTATTTGAATACATTTTCTTGAAAAATACTGAGGGGGGTCACTGTTAAGCCTGTCCATGAAACGAAGGCGGTCATCGCCATTGTCAAAACGCCAATATGGTCGAAACGATAAGCGCAAAAGAAAAATAGTACAGCAGGAATTAAGGTAGCAATGCCATAACTCGTACCAAATATTTGATATTGAAATTGCAAATAACCTTCCAAAATCAGGAAAAGAGAACAGGCGAGCAACAGCATATTATCAGCCAAAGGTTGTGC
>JAYSQG010000529.1:0-17405 GCA_043721685.1 Saprospiraceae bacterium
GTCATGCCGAAGTGGGTTATACGATACGCACTTGGGACAGCCGTGTTTTAGAACAACACAAGCAATTAATCAAGGAAAAAATCGCTGAAATTTGTCAAAAGGAACGATTATCGTTTAATATTACTTGGTTTGAAGCCTTTAATGCCAATAATAATCACCCTCTTGCTTTTGAACACATCAAAAAGGCAACGGCTGATAAGGGTTTGGCATTTATGGAAATAAAACAACCTTTTGACTTCGGCGAAGACTTTGGTTTGTTCACTGATACCTATAAAGGAGCGATGTTTGGCATTGGCTCGGGTAAAAACTGCCCTGCTTTGCATACGGTGGATTATGACTTTCCTGATGACTTGATTGAGATTGGGAGCGATGTGTTTATGGGATTGGTACAAAAATACTGAGGGGGGGGCTTTTTCATCGAAAGAACCCTCTTTTTGTTTCTCTAAACGTTATGCCTAAAAAAGCCCGACAATGCAGTGCATCATCGGGCTTACCCTAAGTGAAAAAGGTTTTTAACGACCCCTCTCCGAAAGGAGTCCTTCGGACAGTAAAATTTATAAAATTACTGCTTGGTAATTTTGTCTTGCCATGTATAATTACCTGCCTTCACACGTATGAGATAACTGCCTGGCACCAAGTCATTTGTGGGTAGGCTAAAATTAGCACTTCTGCTTTGCCCATCCATTTTTTTATTCAATACCTGTTTGCCAGCTATATCATAAAGACCAATCGAGACATCGCCCTCTATGGACTTTTCGATAGCCATTTCGATGTTCAATGTTTGATAAAAGGGATTGGGAAATGTTTTCACCTTTATACCTGCACTGAAATCAATACTCACAATTTTGGAATACGTGCCTGTACCATCTAAGTCTTTTGAAAAAAGACGGTAGTAATTGATGCCCATACCTGGCTCTTCATCCAGAAATGTATAAGTCGTCTTTTGACTAACATTCGTGGCTTTGGGCTTTTGGTAACCGATGGCTTTGAAATTAATACCATCTGTACTGCGTTCAACGACATATTCTGAAAGGTTCTTCTCATTGAGGGTTTCCCAAGTAACAAGGCTCGTTTTACCTTTTTTTTCGGCTTGAAAAAAGAGGAGCTCGAGGGGGATAATGTTTGCTGTTGAGCTGTGATAGAATCCATTTTGAGAACCGACATCGGAATCAGCACCAATCTCTTGGTAGTAGGTGCCATTATAATTATTTGTCCATGAATTGCCCGTAATTAATTCAAAAACTAACCCACTTGCCGCTGCGCCATTGACTTGGAGGGTCAAAAGAGGGGGGACAATGACTTGACCTGCTGCCCAGTTTGTCATATTGACCACACTACCGACTGTAAAACCAAAAATCACGTATGTAAAACCATCTGAAGCAGGTGTTTCATACAAAGTCCCTATTTTAGCTTTATAATAACCATAGGGATTGTATAAGGTATTGTTCGTGTTCAGTATGTCAAGAGTCACCCCACTTGTGGTGGGATACCGAACCGTAAACCGACCCGCCGTATAGGGCATATCAATGGCTTTGAGCGATTTTAACCTTATCTCAATATTATTACTACCGAGTGGTGCATTAAAAATACCCAAATCAATAGCAGCCAATGGTGCTCGCGCCTGTGGTGCTTGTTGGGCAACACTGTTTAAGGAAAACACACTTAAACAGATAAAAGAAAGAAAATAAATTAATTTTTTCATTTTTATATTATTTTTAAAATCAATAATTATTTTTTCAAATGGAGGTCGTGCCACACCTAAAAGTGACACGACCTTATGGGTATGAATTATTGAAAATGTTGTTTAATGATGTTGTTTGGTGTTGTTGAATTGATATTACGCAAGATAATCGCTCTATCATTTCCTGAACCATTCATTTTGGTTACACCGTCCATGTTGATATCTTCTTTAAGTTGTAATTATTAAAACACTCCTAAGTCATTGACAATCAAGTTCATGTAATCAAAAAAGATTGCAAAAGGTAAAATAAGTCTTCGTCCTTAGCGAGCGTTCTTTGAATCGAAATAAAGCCACATTTATCAAATCGTTTAAAATGCTTTCTGATAAATTTGACTAATTTTTGAGCGTGAAAAGCGACGAAAGCGAATCTCAATAATTTTATGTGAAACTCGTTTTTTGTTTTTACACGCGCTTCTTGAATTCTCAATACATGTTTGAGTAATTTAAAAAATTGCTCTATATAAGTTCTTTGAAACCAATGTCTTCTAAGCGTTTTAGCAAATATGAATTTCTCTGTTGAGTAAATAATACTGACTTTTTTTGAGCCATTAAGCCTAAAGGCTAAGAGTGTGACTTCTCTATTTTGGGCGCAATAAGTGGCTTTAAAGCGATAAATGAAAGCTGTTTTCTCCTTTTTGGGCAAATCAGCTTGTTGGATTTCATGTTTTTTTTCTGCTTTAAGAAAAACATTTTTTATCCAGTTTTCTAAATTTGTTTGTGTAACGCTGCCATTTTTGTTAGAAATATCGAAAAGATGTGACTTTTTAGGCACACTTATATAAATCAATTCGTTTGCAGCACAGGTGTTAGAAAGTTTCACATCGCTGTAGCCATTATCACAACTAAAATGTAATTTTGGTATCAAAATGCCTCTGTTTTTAGCTTTTTTGATAAATGCACCCCATTTTTTAACCGATTTTTCGGCTATTTCTGTTGCTTTTTTTACATAGTCTTCCGGCAATTTGGATTTCGCTTTTTTTACATAGTCAAAATACAAAGGATAAACAACACCCTCTATACTCAAGGCAAATGTCACAACTTTAAGACCATAAACCGATGCCCTAAATTGTCCACTAAAAAATTTACCCAAACAGTCTTCAAAGTCCTTTGACCAGTCTTGACTGTTGTGCCATTGTTTAAAAATACTGTCATCAAGTACCACCGTTACCAATTCTCTTGACCAACAACTACTATCTTTTTGGCTCATTTTACCCAAGACATCTATCAATTGAAGTTCAAATACAGACTCAAATATTTTACATATTGTGCTGTATGTCAATTTATTACATAACTCTTTATAGTCAATTTGAAGCTTGTTACTTGAAATATCATATTGCTTTAAAATGCTATGAATCGTCGGTAAACCAACGGTCTGTCCAAGAAAAAATATATTCAACAATTTCTTTAATTCTTGTCCTTCTTGTTCCGTGAACCTAACTTCATTTAGGTCGTTTTTTACAACGTCAAAGATGTTCAGGCTGTCTTGATAACAGCCTCTAAAATATTTTTTTTACTATCGGTGATACAACTTGACGAAAGTTTTTTTAGCATTGTTTCTTATTTCATTGTGAACGTTTGTACGATTGTCAAGCACAAACATAACCTTTTGCAATGATTTTGGGCCGCAATGATTTGATATTCAAGTGGTTGCGACCTTTTTAATAACTACAATTTAAGATAACCTGCGACTTCATTAAGCGGGGTTTCAGAACCCACTTTATTTAAAATAGAAGATTGGTCATTTGCTTGACCATTGTAGCTGAGGTTATCGAGTCCGAAAGCAGATATATTCGCATTGCCCGCCCAAAGTGCCCGTTTACCCGGATACAATTCCCCGAGTGGTGCATAATTTGAGATGGGTGACAATGCTAAATCTGGATTCGTGAACACGGCTGTAGATGTAATTGTAAAATCAATACTTGCAGGTATTGAACCATCATAATTGATAGGTGCGGCTGTCATTACACCTAAATGGTTGCGATGACGTACAACAAGATAATATTGGTCAAAATTAGCCTTGAATCTGATAGATGAAGAACCATTGACATCAACGATATCGCCGTCGCGTTGTAGTAAACCGCTTCGTGTGGCAACAACCGCTTTGGTTGTTTTATGCCTTAATTCAACAAAAACCCAATCAACTATCGCATTATTACCCGTTACATCTAAAACGGATTGTGCTACTGTTTTCACACCATCGCCATTGACATGGACAAATGCGGTACTATAAGTGGCTTCTGAATAAGGGTCACTCAATGGAAGGAGACCTGCTACGCGTAAGTCGTCTTTCATGATGTTGTTTCCTATATCAAAAGGACCTTGTAGGGCAACACGTGCTTCCATTTCCACACAATTACCCGTTGTAACAGTAATTGAACCCGTTGTATAGCAGCTTGTTGGTAATGTATTGCGCGTATAATACGTGCCTGCTGGTGCCACCGTTACGGCTGTACCACTCAAAGCATTGGCGTTGTTGGTTGCAGCAGCAGCTGTCACATGGTATGTGAATGTACCACCTGTGATGTTTTGTCCTTTAACAACAGTATTCAAATCCAAACCAAAACAAACTGTAATGGGTTGGGTAATCGAGAGTGTTGGTACTGGATTAACTGTCAAAGTTGCTGATAAGCCACTCGGTGAAATAAGACAACCAAAAGCATCTGTTACACTGACTAAAGTGTAAACGGTTGTTGCATATGGTGAAATACTGAGGGGGGCTCCACTGACGTAAGTGTTGGCTGTTGTCGGTGTTGCTCTATCGGCAATGTAATTACGTAAATCGAGGTTGTCTTCGACTATTAAAATGGTTGGGTTGCCCGTCTGTCCGTTAGTCTTAAGATTCGACATGGGGTGTAGATTTACGAAATCTTGAAGATTTCGTAAATCTACACCCCCTCAGTATTTGACGTATCTTCTAACCCCAATTCATCCCCGATTTTCGGGATTTCGCTTTCCTCAACATTCATCATTCCTAATTCAACATTCATCATTCCTAACTCATCATTCCCCACGCCCAGCACTTCTTTTTTAGGGAATTCAACATAAAACTGGCTGCCTTTACCCAATTCACTTTCCACCCAAATCCTGCCTCCCATAACGTCCGCCAATTCCCGACACAAAGCCAAACCTATGCCTGTACCGCCTTCAATCGCTGCATTAACTTGGTTGGTTTGATAAAAACGATCGAAAACATGGGGTAAATCATCGGGGTGAATCCCGAGCCCTGTGTCGCTGACCGTGAGCCGCAGAACATTCGACATATCTTCTACTTTGACGGAAACGGTGCCATTGCGTGGCCTGAATTTCAAGGCATTGGACAGTAAATTGTTGACAATTTGCGCCATTTTATTTGCATCAAGGTCGAGACGCAACCGTTGTATCGCATTGTATTCCAATCGGTAATGAATCCCCAAATACTCGGCATGGCTTTCAAAGGCACTGACCAAACGGTTGATAAGCGGTTGGAAACGCACCGTTGTTTCTTGAAGCTCCATTTTGCCCGATTCCAATTTGCTCAAATCCAATATCTGGTTCACTAATTTGAGCAAATTCTGTGCATTGGATTGCGCCAATTGAGCCTGCGTCATTGCGGCTTTGTCCAAACTAACATTTTTCATAAGCATACTGAGGGGTCCCAAAATGAGCGTCAACGGCGTTCTCAACTCATGGCTCACATTGGCAAAAAAACGGGTCTTAGCGACATCGAGCATCCGCAATTGCACTTCTTGTTCCTGAGTTATTCGATTGGCACGGCGCAATTGTAGATAATAATAAGCCAAAGCAGCAGTAAAAAGGAGTATCAAGAATCCAAGGACTAAAAGTTCATTTCTTTGCTGGACTTGTTCGGCTATTTGCTTTACTTTTTTTTCATCATTGTAGCGGGCTTCCACTTCTATGACTTTGTCATCTTCTGCTTTTTGAGCCCACTGCAATTGCAAATCATGTCCTTTATTCCTATAATACCACCCTGAATCGATCTGCCCCATCCTCTTGAGTAGCTCACCTCGATATAAATAAGCAGTAAATAATGCAGTCATTCTGAGATGACCTACTGCAATCGCTTTATTTGATGCCGCGATTGTAGAATCATTAAAAGCTAATGCCAATTGGTTTTTATTGTGGTTATAATAGGGCTGTATCATTTCTGTAGGCTGCAATAAAAGCATTCGCTTTAATCAAGTCTTGCGCCATCCTATATTCATCAGGGCGATTCTGTGTATATGCAAAATGATGGGCTAACCATAGGAATAAACCCGTCAAAAGTGCGGGTCTAAAGGTGTATTTCATAAGTATGTTAAGGTAAAGTGAGGCATTACACCGTTGTAAAATTTGGGTCGTGTTGTTTTTCAAGTAGGTATTCGTTTGGGTACTGTGTAATAAAGTGTTTGTTATTGAAAAATATTTCCAAAGAAACAAAGCATTTTAGTAATTACAAAATAAAAGTAACAAAATACGCTCACATTGTAACAAATTGTTGCCAGAACCAGATATGACGAATGGAGAGAAGGACAGACGACACCTTCGAGGAGTTTGCCTCCCGAAAGTCTTGCTCAAAAAAAGCAGTTAGTCATTATAAAAAGAATTTACAATGACCACCCCGCTTGTTAGTTACTTTGGTTTTTTGAGGCCTGTATTTATTGTTGCTGGGGGCATCACCCTAATATTGTTATAAATAATAACTGCACAAATTAGCCAATTTTAGCAATGAGGATTGCTTTTCGGTCAACTGATTGTCATTCAATTTTTCATTTTATATCCGACGAATTAGGGCTAACTTTGCCCCCTTTAAATCACTAATCACTCAATTACTCGACAATGTTAATAGATACACACGCTCACCTCTACTCAAAACAATTTAATAACGACCGTGCAGCCATCATGCAACGTGCCGATACTGAGGGGGTCAAAAAAATATACTTACCTGCCATTGACAGCGAAACACATGATGCGATGATAGCCCTTGAAGCCGAATATACAGACCGTTGTTTTGCCATGATGGGCGTTCACCCTTGCAGTATCAATGCCGATTTTGAAAAAGAATTAGCCATTGCAGAAGACTGGTTGTCGAAACGTCCGTTTTGCGCCATTGGTGAAATCGGCATTGACCTTTATTGGGATAAAACCTTTTTTGAACAACAAAAAACAGCTTTTATTCGCCAAATGCACTGGGCGCAAGACTTGGGTTTACCTATTATCATTCACAGTCGTGAAGCGACAGATGAGATTATTGATATTTTGACAGAAAACACTTTTTATACTGAGGGGGGCATTTTGCACTGTTTCACTGGCAATGTTGAACAAGCAAAAAAGTTGATTGATTTAGGTTTTTATCTCGGCATCGGTGGCGTTTCGACCTACAAAAACGGTGGTTTAGACCCTGTTATCAAGGAAGTACCGCTTGAACACTTGGTTATTGAAACCGATGCGCCTTATCTCGCACCCGTTCCTTTTCGTGGCAGGCGTAATGAATCGAGTTATGTGAAATACGTAGCGGAAAAGATTTCAGAAGTTAAAATTGTGGACATCAAAGAGGTGGCACGTGTGACGACAGCGAATGCGGAAAAGATTTTTTCTAAAATGGGGCAGTTCGTCACGCACATTTAAAAGGTAGAGTCTTAAAATTTTGTGTCTCTACGAATGATTGTTTAACTTTGTTGAAAATTATCATAATCAAAAAGGTTTAGAAAATGACAGAAACATATTTGATTGAAATCAATTCAGAACAGAAGCAAACGCTTTTTGAAATTTTCAAAGCGTTTAAAGTGCGTATTACACCAACGGAGGCATTAAATGACCCAAAAAGTCTAACAGATTTCTTTAAAAAACACAAATTTTCAAAAAAAGAGAAACAGTTTTTTAGAGAATTACAGGCTTCTATTGAAGAAACTTATGCTATGGAAAGAGGTGAAATAAAACCAACACAAACCTATGAAGAATACTTAACTGAACTAAAATTAATAGCTGAGGCTCATGCAAATCAAACTCACCAAACTGTATAAACAGCAATCAAAGCGATTAATCAAAAAATATCCATCATTGGCAGGTGAAATCCCTATTGCCCTTGAACCTTTAGCAAACGACCAATTAGAAGGTTTCGACGCCATGCCAAAAGGATTTTACAAAATCCGCGTTCCCATAGCTTCAAAAGGTGTTGGTAAACGGGGCGGTGCAAGAATCATTGCGCATGTTAGAATCGTTGAAGACAAAGCCTTTTTAGTTTCAATTTACGACAAAGCAGAATATAGCAACGTTTCAGACGATGTACTTAAAGAATTTACGAGAGATAATAAACCGCCTCAGTAATAGAAATGTGTATCTGTAAACTTTGATATTTCAAAAAGAAAGCTACATTTGCACCCTCAAACTTCAATATTCGATATTTGTTCAATATTGGATATCCAAGGAGAATTGTCCGAGTGGTTTAAGGAGCACGCCTGGAAAGTGTGTATACTTCAAAAGGGTATCGAGAGTTCGAATCTCTCATTCTCCGCACAGAAAACTAAAAGCCTTTTGCTGGTTGCAAAGGGCTTTTTTTATGTTGTTTTTTAAAATACGATAATATGATGGCACTATCTGTAATTTTGTATCTTGCGAGCCATTTTACTTGACAATACCGCCACAATGCTCAGAAATCTCTACCTAACCCGCCGCTTTTTCACTGCCTTTGGTGTTGTGATTTTCCTATTCGTTTTGAGTTACTCATTCGAGTGGCTGATGCCGTTTGCACAAACGGCTTTTGTGGTCGTTTGTGGCGTTGTTTTGGCAGATTATGGCTTACTTTTCAACAAAAATACGCAATTGAGTGCAACCCGACGGACACCTAAACTGCTGTCTTTGGGCGACGCAAACCGCATTACGCTCGATATTTCGAACCGTTCGAATCAGCGTTTACAGGTCAGTTTGATAGATGAAATTCCGTTTCAATTTCAAAAGCGAGACTTTGAAATGCAATTGACATTGGCAGCAAACGAAGCCCGGCGAACCGATTATGAACTCACTCCCACTGAACGAGGCGAGTATCATTTTGGCAAAATAAACCTGTTTTCATCCTCACGTTTGGGCTTGATTCAACGTCGTTTTCAATCAGATGTCGAAAAAATGGTGCCTGTGTACCCCTCAGTAATTCAGATGAAAAACTTTGAATTGATGGCTTTAAGGCAGATTGCGCACCAATCGGGTATCAAAAAGATAAGGCGTTTGGGACATTCCTATGAGTTTGAACAAATCAAAAATTATGTCGCAGGTGATGATTTTAGGGCTATCAACTGGAAAGCATCAGGTCGTCGCAATGTCTTGATGGTCAATCAATACGAAGACGAAAAGGCGCAACAGGTCTATTGTATCATCGACAAAAGCCGTGTGATGCGGATGCCTTTTGGTGGCTTGACCTTGATGGATCACAGCATCAATGCCGCTTTGGTGATGTCTAATATCATTTTGCAAAAAAAGGATAAGGCGGGTTTATTAACATTCAGCGATAAACTCGGCTCGACGTTGGCAGCTGATAATTCACCTAATCAGTTGGGACGCATTTTGCATGAACTGTATCGTGAAAAAGAAGGAAAAGGCGAGGCGAGTTACGAATTGCTCTATTATGCCGTGCGCAGATTGGTGCGTGGACGGAGTTTATTGCTGCTTTTCACCAATTTTGAAAGCCTTTTTGCGCTCGAAAGGGTTTTACCGACTTTGAGAAAAGTAAATAATATGCACGTTTTAGTGGTCGTGTTTTTTATAAATACTGAAATTGAAGAATTCTCTAAACAGAATGTGCAAACAACGGAAGACATTTATCATCAAACCATTGCCCAAAAATTTAGAGATGAAAAAACGCAAATGATGCAAAAATTGCGTCAATATGGTATTCAAACAATATTGACACGTCCAGAAGATTTGAATATCAATACCATCAATAAATATTTGGAATTGAAATCACGTGGTTTAATCTAAGCCCAAAAGCCCCACGACAAGGGTTTCCACTTGGATTGTATCAATGAAAAATGCTCTTTTTCTTTCTGTTCATTTCTGAAAAACACCACGCCACACCAAAACAGGTCAATCGTCAAACGTACTGAGGGGTGCTGTTTGATGTCCTCCCAAGCCGCTTCCATTTCTGTTGACCAATGAATGTCGTCAAAAATCAAGACCGTTCCCTCGTGGGCGTGGGCAAGACATTTTTGAAAATAATCGAGTGTCGGTTTGCGGCGATGATTGCCGTCTAGGAAAGCGAAATCGAGTTTAACTAATTGATTTAGAGCCGTTTGCAATGTATCTTCAAACTTGCCCACGATGATTTCTATTTTGTTTTTTTCAAAATCAGTTTGAATATTTTTATCATAAACTGCTAAATCCAAAGTATCAGGATTGTTATTACGCAGCCCCATTTTCAAAAAAGTATCATAATACCAATCAAAGTTGCGGCGTGCTAAAGCGGCAATATCAGGCGAACCTTCCAATGTCAATACCTTCGCTGAACGAGGCGACCCCTCAGTAATATAAAGCGTTGAGACTCCTAACGATGTTCCTAACTCAATGATTGTCAATGGTTTGGTCAATTGCGCAATGCGAAACAACCATTCGCATTGAAAAGTCGGCGACAAGGCAGATTGACCAATCGCTCTAACCTTCCGCTTCTTTTTCAATCCGACAACATGAGAACCTGCGCCAAAATCTTCTACTTCAACGGTCTCTTTTGAGTTCAAAATCTCCCCCCTCAGTATTTCGGCATCTCGAAAGACATAAAACATACGGTCGTCTTCCAAAACTTCTTCAACGAATTGGAAAACAAAGGGGGAATGTATGTTGAATTTCGTCTTGGCATTCCAATAAAATTGGAAGAAACGAAAGGCTATTTTGAGTCTTTTGAGCATAATGAAGTTGTTTCTATGTTTTTTTTGACCACTGATTTGAATGATTTGAAACACAGGTATCGGATACCTTACTATTTACTCGTTACTCCGTATCACCCGTGGTCAAAAAAATCACAATTCTACGAATAACATCTGGATTTTTAGCAATTCTAAAATGACCGTAGCCTTCTGTCACAAGGAGTTTGGCGTTGTGCCAATGTTCAACAACACGTTCTGCCGCGTCAATAGTCGTCACTTCATCCTTTCGGTCATGGACAAGGAGCAACTTGCCCACTTTTACTGAGGGGTATGCCAAAGCCACGTCCGATGTATCAATCGGCTGTTTTGTTAGACCTTCGAGGTGATTGAAAAATGCCTTTTGAACAATGGTTGGTACAGCAACATACCCAAAAAAGCCTTCCATAATCTGACGTGTCCGATGTGGCACAGCCAAGAAAACGAGGCGTTCAAAATAGATTTTATTGTTCACAAACTGCTGTGCATAAACCAGGCTCGAACAGCCGAAAGAATGACCAATTGCTGCATAAATGCCTCCATAGTAGTCATAAATCGCTGAAATAGTGCGGGCATTTATCATCAGATTATTCTGTTTTCCACCCGAATCGCCATGTGCTAAGGCATCAAAAGCAACGATTTTATAGCCTTTCCCCAACAACGGTTGAACATATATGCGCAATGCCGTACCCCGCGACTCCCAACCATGCGCTAAGAGGACGATTTTATCGCTATCAGCATTTGCCCACTCATATAATTTAATGGTATGACCCTCAAAAGCTAAATCAACCACTTTGGCAGCAAGGATGATGTCGTCGGGTTGCTTGTGCCTTGCGCGCCAACGTGGGGTCGAAAAGATTTTATATGCTTGTAATGCCATGAATTTAGGAAAGAGACGACCAACGCTTTGAAAACCCGTTTTCGCCAAGCGGAGTTGCCATGCCTTGATGTTCGGCGTGCGTTCTGTGCCGTTGTCAAGGTGTTTCGAATCGAGAAATTCTATTTTGGATTCGGGTGATGTGATTTTCATGGGGCAAAGATAGATTTTTGAAATTCTATATTCCAAAGTTTCAAAAATCTAGAAATTATCCAAACAAAGCATCTCTATGCCGCTTGATATAATGACGGATATTGACCCAAAATGCTAAAATGAGGTAAAAAATGACTGGCGAGCCAATGGTCAGAAAGGAAATATAAATGAAATACAACCGCACTCGTGACGACGCAATATTCATTTTTTCGCCCAAATAAGAGCAAACGCCAAAGGCAGAACGTTCTAAAATATCCTTAAAGTTATTCATTTCAATTTGATAATATGTTGAAAGGCAAATTTACATTTTTGTAATCAAATAGACAAGAAAAGTTACGGGGATTTGTTATTCGTAATTCGTTACTCGTAATTCGTTACTCGTGATTCGTTATTCGTGATTCGTTTGGTGGTATGATTTATTGTTTTATTTTTGCCTTGAAAACAATTAAATAAATTACTATGAGCGTTATACAATTCACTGATTTAGATGTATATAAGGAGTGTCGTATATTACGAAAAAACATATCCTCACTTACTAAAACCCACTTCCCAATTGAAGAAAATACAAGCTAACTGACCAGATTATTCGCTGTTCACGTAGAATAACTGCCTGTTTAGCGGAGGGTTATGGACGTTTTCACTATCAAGAAAACATCCAATACTGCCGAATGTCAAGAGGTTCGCTTATGGAAACCCTTGAACATTTAATAACGGCATTTGACGAAAAGTATATAACTTCTGAAGAACTTAAATCCTTCAAATTACATACTGATAAATGCGGGCAGCTCCTTAATGGTTATATCAATTATTTAAAAAAAACTAAAAGGGAATAGTAGGGATTCGTTATTTGTTATTCGTTACTCGTTATTCGTTATTTGTTATTTGTTACTCGTTACTCGTTATACATAAGCGTAACGAATAACGAATAACAAATAACGAATACGAGTAACGAATAACGAATAACAAATAACAAATAACGAGTAACGAGTAACGAATAACAAATAACGAGTAACAAATCACGACCGGCTAAATTTGCCATCGTCTAAACGGTGTGTCATACGTTGGACGGCATCAATGATATTATCAAGGGCGGGTGGATAGTCCACATATTTGAGTTTATAGGAGTCTTCGCCCCAAATGGCGATAGTAACCATGCGTTTTTGGTCGCCATAGGTCACTTTTATGCGTAGGGGAATAGGCGTAGGTTTCATGACTTTGCGCTTTTCGCAAACGGGACTGTTGCAGTCGTACATGCGTTGCATTTCAAAAAACTTATTTTGCATAATATACTCTGCAAAGGACTCTAACTCTTGTCGCGTAATATTTTTCTTAACAACCCGTAATGGATTATTGACAGTTTGAAATTCATGAATCAGACGCCCTTCTGTTGTGATCCGCGTAAAATCCTTGATAACAGGGTCAATACCGCCATAATAGCCACCACCTATGAGTTCAATCGTGATATTGACTTGCTCTTTGCGCTTTGCCTCTGCTTTTTTCTCATCATTGCCCCCCCTCAGTATTGCCCACCATGAACGGCGTTTTGTTTGCTTAGCTTCTGCTTCAACGATGACTTCTGGCAATTCATTGATAGGACGAACAAAAGGTGCGTCCTTGCTTTCAACAGCTACAAAATGATATTGATACGTGCCGCTTGAGTTGGGCTGTTGAAATTCGATGACGAGTGCCTTATTGTTGATGGCCGCAATTTCAAATTTTTGGATATTTCGGAACGGATAAAATAAAGTGCCACCACCCAAACTCCAATTGCCTTTTGAGAATTTACCATGTAAAAATTGTTCAAAAGTAAAATCGTATTTAAAAAAAAGAAAATACTGATAGTCTTTATCTGCTTGATGAACAGTCGTATTTGACTCCAAATGCAGCGTATAAGCGTATCGCCACTTCGTACCGATGAGTTGACGTTCTTGTACTGAGGGGTAGCCAAAACGCTGTGCAGACAGGTTTGTTGACAACAAAATGAAAAACAATGCGGCTATGATTTGCGGGTACTTCATTGATTCAAAGCATTTTTTATCCAAAAGATAAAGTATGATAGTAAACTTTTTAATATTCAAATTTCAATCCAAATTTCATGAATGGTCTTGTTGAAATAAAAAAAGAAAAAGCAAAATTTTGTCAAAACTATACTATCCAGTAAAAATATCGTAATTTTGCGGCATCTTAATAACCTTTTGGACACTTACCACCCGTATTTATTTTTCACAAAGCCTTATTGGAATGAAAAAGTCTACCGCTGTTGCGTCAGCCTTCCTGTTCATCTTTTTTGTCATTGCTTGTCAGAATGGAGACCAACACGCCTCTACATCACCCGCGAATTTGATGGCTATACAACTACCGAATTCGCCTGAAGATGTGATTAAAACTTGGGAAAGCCAAGTAGGTGAAAATCAATTTGCCGAAGCCAAACTCATCAGCACAGGCAAAGCTTTGGAAACAGTTGTGTCTCTTGACAGCACACATCATATCGAGCCCATTGCTCCATCATCAACAAAAATCATCAATATCGCTTGTCGTACTGAGGGGGACAAATCTGAATGTGATTGCCTTTTGGAAGATGCTGTTGGGCAGTTAAGATGCACTTATTTCTTACTTCGCCTCAATGGGCAATGGTATTTGCAAGATGCCACTTCTGAACCTGTTGAGAACATCAACATAAAACCAGAACGCCTGGTTAAGTAGTTGATAATGTTTGTTTTATAATTGATAGTTAAAACAACTATAAATTATCCACTATCAACTATAAACTATCACCTATTTATGAAAATTGGTCTTTTTTTTGGTTCTTTCAACCCTATACATGTTGGGCATCTCATCATCGCTAATTTTATGGCGACGCAAACTGATTTGCAGCAAGTATGGCTTGTTGTGAGTCCGCAAAACCCTTTGAAACCTAAAAACACGTTGGCGAGAGACCGTGACCGACTCAATATGGTGCAATTGGCGGTTGATGATAATCCGAAATTGCGGGCTTCCAATATTGAGTTTGACTTACCAAAACCGTCTTATACGATTGATACTTTGGCGTATTTGGGTGAAAAATATCCACAACATGAGTTTGTCCTCATCATGGGTAGCGACAATATTGCGACATTGCATAAATGGAAAAATTATGAATTGATACTGAGGGGGTATGATATATACGTGTATCGTCGTCCAAATATTGATTTAGGTGCATTAGCGACACATGAACGCATTAAATTATTTGATGCGCCGTTGATGGATATTTCGGCAACGTATATTCGCAATTGTTTGACATCTGGCAAATCTATTCAGTACCTTGTCCCAGATGTTGTTTTAACTTATTTAACAGAAGCTAAAATTTATTAGTCCGACACTCATTTCACGAATTACACTAATTTTCACAATAACAATTCGTGTAATTCGTGAAATTAGTGTCAAAAAACGCAATTAATGACAATCCAAGAACTCAACGACCTTATAAAAAAGCGGCGTTCCATTTTTCCAAAAACATATATCACAGGGAAAGATATTCCGCAAGACATCATCGAGCAAGTGCTTGAAAACGCAAACTATGCGCCTACGCATAAGTTCACAGAGCCGTGGCGGTTTCGTGTACTGAGGGGGGCAGCTTTGCCGAAATTAGCCAATTTTTTAGTGGAAGATTATCTTAATCTCACACCACTTGAAGAGCAAACGGATATGAAAATAAAGAAAATGTCCGAAAACCCTACGCGTTCGGGTTGCGTCATTCTCATTGTGATGAAACGCCACGAGGATATTTTGCCTGAATGGGAAGAGATTGCTGCCGTCGCTATGGCTGTTCAAAATATGTGGTTGACGTGTACAGCTTACGATATTGGCTCGTATTGGAGCTCACCTTCTGCAATAACAGAACGGGGCAATGATTTTTTAGGTTTGGCGGATGATGAACGTTGCTTGGGTCTGTTTTATATGGGTTATCACAATATGCCCGATTTGGCATCGCAGCGCACACCGATTTCTGAAAAGGTGGAATGGGTAAATGAATGAATTGTTGAATTGTTAGATTGTTGTATTGTTGGACTAACAATACAACAATCTAACAATTCAGCAATTCATTCAATACAAAACAGTCACATCTCCTTGTATTATGACCGTTTTCCCAGGTAAAACCTCTACTTCTGCATAAAATACATACACGCCTTGTTGCACTCTTTGACCTCTAAAAGTACCGTTCCAACCTTGTTCCAACACATTTGTTTCGATGTCTTTAGCTTCAAAAATATGCTCACCCCAACGGTCAAAAATAGCTAAACGGCGGATGGGCAAATTGTCTTTACTAAAAATCGTAAATGTTTGATTGCCATTTTTTGAATCGGGATTCATGGCATTAGGCGCATAAACATTGGGTTGAACAAATAACGTAACGGTATCCCGCGCTGTACAACCTGCGGAATCGGTCACCATTAAGGTCACATGCGTCGTTTCCTTAGGCGAAATGGCAAAAGTCAAACAGTTTTTGCAACTCGCTGTGTCATTTGGCAACCAAAGGGCAGAGACGACTTTTCGATTAGGTTTGCCTTCAAACCGCACCGTTTGCCCTATTTTTATCACATCTTGAAAACTACTGAGGGGTACAATATCAACGGTCAAAACAGCAGGTTGCCCCATCGAAAACGACAATGGACGATTGTAACAACCGACCGAATCTTTGACAATAAGCTTGTAAGTACCAACTTTTATATTGTTATATGTGTTATTTTTTGAAAACGTCAAACCATTATCCACTGAATATTGATACGGCGCATAGCCACCATTGGGCGTACCAAATTTTATTTGCCCATCCGCCAAACCATAACACGAAGGCTGTTTGGTTGTGAAAGGAAATTCAGGCGATTTGAATTCAATATCAAGCGTATCCGTCGCCGTTTCTGACCTGCGGCAAACACCGAGATAGCCCTCTGCGATGTAGCGACCGGGCGCATTAATAATGAGAAATGTATCTTTTCCAAATTTCACAATCGAGTCTTCATAACGCCATTGCACACCGTCATAAAGTCCTGTTGAAACCAAAGTATCGGGACAAACACCATCGCCAATGTTTCTAACAGTGATTTTCGGCTCTTTTTCCTTGCTAAAACCAGAATAAAAAGCGGCATAACTGGCAGCGTTGTTCTGTCCGTACATCGCTACTTGCACTGCGCCTTGTGCTTTGAAACTAATTTTAGACACTTTTTGGCTTTGTTTGAATAAAGAAAGATTACGATACGTCACAAAATCAGGGTTGCCAACCACCGTTCCTGGCGTGCCGAGATTCGCGGCAACGCCATCAATCAACACCGTCACCAAAGAGTCACGCATCGCAGTTATCATCACACCACCGTCAAAAGACATTGCGCCAATGGCGTTGGGTTCGATGATATTGTTAATCTCATTTGGAATACTGCAACTGATGGGCGGCACGAAAATCAACCCCTCAGTACGGTATTGGTTACTGGTGCCATCTGGCGAACCGCCAATCATTTGATAGACGTAAGCCTTTTGTGAGGTTCGGATATAGAGGTTATTATCGCCTGAAAAGGCACTTGTCAATATCGCATAGAATTGACCAGCGTTGAGTATCGCAATGGGCGAAGTGCTGCCATTGAGGAAAACCTGCGTGTTATCGTAATGCGCCACAACCATCGGACGCTCCAAAGCCGTTGAGCCGTTTCCTTTGCAAATAATGTACTCTTTACCAACGCTTTCAATAGGCACAATTTGGTCAAAACCAATGTCTTTATCCGCCGAAGTCACAGGCGATCCACAC
>JAYSQG010000530.1:0-12412 GCA_043721685.1 Saprospiraceae bacterium
CGCTGCGCTTATTTGCCAAACCTTAGACGAAGGACGCAAACGCACCAGACACACGAGATTCTCTAAAGCATACAAAGGTGATAAAAAAGAAGCATGGGCGCCTCCGAAGGTGGTTGTGACGGATAATATTTTTTATACCGTTCGGTTTGGCAATAATTCAACGACAGTTCAAAGTAAAGACATTGAAAATTTGAAATACGAATTGTCTAAAATCAATCCACAAGACGGAAAGATATTTATGCTTTCAGGTTTTGCAGACAAAAGTGGCAATGCGGCTTACAATATGAAATTGTCAAAACTAAGGGTAAAAGCGGTTAAAAACGAGTTCTTAAAATATGGTATAAATGACGTAAATTTGGTCGAACGCTTTTTTGGCAGCGACAAAGCGTCTGACGATGTCAATGAAAACGATAGAAAAGTTGTGATACGTATTCTAAATTAAATATGAACACAGATTAGACTGAGTTGCTTTGACTTACACTGATTTTTTCTTTTATGATTTAAAAAAATCTGTGTAAATCAGAGCAAATCAGTCTAATCTGTGTTCAAACCAATTCTTATATTCAAAAAATTAAAATTATGGCAAACGAAACTACACCAGATGCTTCTAACTCAAACATGGAGAATGAGTAAAAAACAACTACCACTAAAACCAAAACTGAAGTTGTGAAGAAAAAGTCATTTGGACGATTTATTAAGAAATACCCTGTTTTCTTTACAGCTTTGCTTGGATTATTGGCAGTAACGGCTGTCTATTTTTGGAAAGACATGCAAGGACGCAATCAAAAAGCGGAAGTTGAAAAAATGGCGACGGCTCAAATTGAGCAAAATTTCCATGATATGCTGCGGCTGATGTCGAAGCCATTGATATGGAGTATTCGCTCTGAAATGTTGCGGGGTAACGGTTGAATCAAGGCAAACGAGTTGGAAACCTGCACGAGGTGCGTTACTTGTGTTGGTTAGTGTCAATGTATAACTTATGTTAGCTGTAACAGTATCGGGTACACCTGTTAAAGCAACTGTTCCTGTATATACGCCGCCACTGTGACAACCCGTCTGTGCGCAGGTCGTTTCGCCTGGTGCGCCTGTATTGCCCATAGGTGGGTCACTGGGGTCTTTAATGGTACTTGAAAGTGAAAACCAAAGGATGGCTAAACAAAAGGTGGCTTTTGTAGTGAGCTTCATAAAAGTAAAATGATTTAGAAATGAATGAATGAAAAAATGAATGTTGAAGTGAGGTTTTACCCCCCTCAGTATTTTATGTATTAGTACGGTCGTTTTGGGTTTTCAGTTGCCGTGCAAACAAACAAAAAAGCAGCGATATTTTACATATCACTGCCTTCTTTGTTTTAATAAACGAGGTTTAGTTCTTAATAAACTTTGAGATTTCGGTTTTTGTACCATTTGTCATCCGCACAAAATACATGCCTCTTGCCCAGCCTCTAACAGGAATTTTTAGCGATTTAATGCCTTTTTCGCTTTGGTTTCTGTACACAACTCGTCCTTGTACGTCAACAACGTCAATATTTAAGCTATTTTCTACTTGTTCAGAAAACTCAATCGTTAAATCAGATTGAGCAGAAATTGGGTTTGGATAAATTTTCAAAGTATTGCCCTTGCCTTCCTTTTGTAGCGAAACAATAGGTGAATAAGTTGTTTTGCCATCAAAATCAAGTTGATTGAGACGATAGTAAGCTGTTTTTGTAAAGTTTTTATCTATAAATGAATATACATTTTGAGTGAATGAATTGCCATTACCTTTTACGAAACCGATGCTTGAAAAATGTAAACCATCTGTACTTTTTTCAACATCAAAGCCAGCGTTATTGAATTCAGTTGCTGTTTCCCAAGCCAAATGTGCTTCATTGTTCTCTACTTTTCCTTTAAAATAAGTCAATGTTACAGGAACAACAGACGGAGCAAAGATTGAGAAAGTTGAAAACGATTGTACCTCTTCGGCTAACTTGGTAAAATAAGTACCCCAAGAAGTTGTTGGACCAGAAGAAGGTGACATGGGTTCCCAAATCGAACCGTTGTAGTGATACAGTTTACATTGATTTCTATTAGGTGTGAAGTTATTAGCTTCGTCCGAATTGTTCCATTGCACTAAAATATCCGCATCAAAATTGCTTGAAACACGTTTAATATCCCATTCTAAATTCACTTTTGAAAATTGAGAAGGAACAGTTATCGTTGAGGGATGTGCAGAAACACTAAAATCACCACCTAATGCTGTAACAAATACGGGTGAATAGCTTTGTTCTGTACCAACAGGAAAAATCGTGTTTGTTGTAACGTTTTTGATTTTCAAAGTACCAACTTCTTGGTATAAATCGTGGGTAACGACATAAGCCGAATTAGAAGGTGTCATTGGGGAACGCTTAAGCGTCAAAGTATTGTGATTTAAATCAAATCGTCCACGAGTCAAAATTAAATCTCCTAATATTTCAATATCTAATTTGATTTTAACCCTTGCTGCATTATTTGAAATAACATCACCGCTGAAGACAGCGGAAGCAACAGGAATCCCATTTTCCGTATTCGGATTAATATTTTGTTGTGATGGACCGTTGAGTTCGATACGACCTTCAATTTTACCATTGCTACCGATATTGATATCTTTTCCAATGCGTACTGTTTTGATTAAATCAGGATTATACAAAGTACCGTTGTTGATATTGACAGCGCCTTTAATATCTATATCCGTCATTTGTAATTTGACAGTGTTTGACACAAAGTTCAATTCGATGGTCTGGAATGAAGGAGATGTCGTTGCATCTACAAAAAAGTTATTATTCGTTATAGGCGCAACATAACCTCCAAACGAAACCGAGGCATTATCAGTAAAGTTTTTTTGCCCTTTGATACAGGTTGTCGCTGCGTCAATATGTGGATTTGTGATAAACATGGTGCCGCCAGAAGCCAAAAAAGAAGTCACATTTGTAAAATCAATCAAAGACTTTCCTGCTGCCACACTACTGAGGGGGGAGCCTGTGTTTCCATTAACGTGCATGAATCCAGAAGTCATATTGAATACAGAGCCTGTGTTGAACTTCAAATTTCCATTGAGAAAAAAGGAGTTTAAGTAGCCACCTGCAATCGATAAAGTACCATTTACTATCATTTCTGAATTGCCGCCAGAACTTGGGTTTCCTAACGGGTCCGGTGAGCCAATCACAGCTCGATTGCTGTAATAGGTCAAAGAACCATTGATTGTCAGTGACTTACATATTGCGGTATAATTTCCACCGCTTGATGAGATTGTTACGGCTGTACCTGCCTCAATGATGACGATATCGTCTGCAGCAGGTATTATACCACCTTGCCAAGTGGCGTTGTTGTTCCATTCACCTGACTGAAATGAGAGTATAGTCCCAGCAAAACAAGGTTGGAATGTGGCAATTATTGAAAATATTAAAGGGAGTAGAATTTTGTGCATGGGTAATACGCTTTAATTGTTATTAAAATATTAATAAATAATATTGGATTATTATGCAAAGATAAAGGAAGTATATCAAAATAGAAAGAGTTGAATATGTAAAAAGTATATTTTTTCATACAAACATGCTTTTGCCTTCGTTTTTCTTCGTTTTTCTTAAAATTACGGAGGGGGTTCTTTTTCAAATTTTCTTTTGAAAAAACAGCTCATATTGTTTATCTTTGCACGTTTTTTAAAAGGATTAAATTAATTAAGTTACTGAAAATCAATCGTTTACAACTATGTTCACAAGCCTAAGCGACCGCCTCGACTCCGCATTTAAAGTCATTTCAGGGAGTCATAAAATAACAGAACTCAATATTGCCACTGCTATTAAAGATATTCGTCGTGCGCTCGTTGAGGCGGATGTCAACTATAAAATTGCAAAAGAATTTACTGATAAAATCAAAGATCGTGCGCTCGGGACTGAAAATGTCTTGAAAAACGTCAATCCAGGTCAGTTAATGATTAAAATCGTTAACGATGAATTGACCGATTTGATGGGCGGGCAAATCTCTGGTCTTAACCTCGGTGGTAAGCCAACGGTTATACTTATTGCAGGTCTGCAAGGTTCAGGTAAAACAACTTTTACTGGTAAATTGGCTTTGTGGCTGAAAACCAAGAAGGGAAAACGTCCGATGGTCGTCGCTTGCGATGTGTATCGTCCTGCGGCAATTGACCAGTTGACGGTTTTGGCGGAAACGGTAAATGTGCCGATTTATAAAGAAATTGAAAACAAAAACCCTGTTCAAATTGCTTTAAACGCCATTGTTGAAGCGAAAAAGCAAGGTTGCGATGTTGTCATTGTGGATACGGCGGGTCGCCTCGCTATTGACGAACTGATGATGGCAGAGATTGCTAAAGTAAAAGACGCTATTTCGCCCAACGAAACGCTTTTTGTAGTGGATTCGATGACGGGTCAAGACGCGGTTAATACGGCAAAAGCCTTCAACGACAGACTCAATTTTGATGGCGTTGTTTTGACCAAGTTGGACGGTGATACACGTGGTGGTGCGGCTTTATCCATCAAATATACGGTAGGTAAACCGATAAAATTTGCTTCGGAAGGCGAAAAAATGGATGCGCTTTCAGAGTTTTATCCTGATCGTATGGCGAGTAGGATTCTCGGCATGGGTGATATTGTTTCGATGGTCGAAAAGGCACAAGAGCAATTTGACGAAGTCGAAGCCAAACGTATCGAAGCGAAAATTAAGAAAAACAAATTCGATTTCAATGACTTCATTGCACAAATGGAACAAATCAAAAAAATGGGCGATTTGAAATCGTTGATGAATATGATTCCTGGGATGTCGAAAGCCATGAAAGATGTGGATATTGACGACAGCGCATTTTCGAAAGTGGAGTGTATCATTCATTCTATGACGCCGAATGAACGGGCAAATCCTGAACTCGTTTTGAGTACAAAGAAACGCAAAGAGCGGATTGCCAAAGGAAGCGGTAAAACATTTGAAGAAATCAATGCTTTTTGCAAGCAATTTGACCAAATGAAGACCATGATGCACCAGTTGTCAATGGGGAAATTCCCGATGCAACAGCAAAGAGGAGGGTTTAGACGCTAAAATACTGAGGGGTAGAAAATAAAAACAAAAAGGCCTTTTGGCTGATAAAAACGCAATAAAAACGCAATAAAAACGCAATAAAAATATGTCAAATTTTAAAGACTTCGACGATTTACCGATAAACTGGAGCGACCACGAAGATATAGCCATGAAACTATATGAACGTTTTGGTGAAGACTTTACTGAGTCAAAAATCTACCGCGTTCGATTTACAGAATTGCTGCAATGGATTCTCGAAATACCCACTTTTGAAGGGAAAAAAGAAGGTTCTACAGAACCGCATCTTGAGCAAATTCAAGCAAAATGGGTCTATGAATGGCGCGATAACAATAAATAATTCAGCAAGATGGAAGAGTATAATATAGAGTATGACCTCCGAAACGCAGCGACTATCCATAACCCATTGGGTTATTTTCGTGAAATCAATACATTTATTTTTGATGTAGATGGTGTGATGACAGATGGAAAACTCCTTGTTACTGAGGGGGGTGAATTTTTGCGTACCTACAATTCAAAAGACGGTTATGCAATGAGGCGAGCAATTGAGGAAGGTTATAATGTCTGTATTATCACGGGTGGACGCGGTGGTAGCATTGAGCATAGGATGAAAAAACTCGGCATCCGCCAAGTATTTACTGGAGCAGACCCAAAATTGGCTGTTTTCCAACGATATTGTGAAGCTCACGATATCAATCCTATGAAAACTTTGTTCTTAGGTGATGACCTCAACGATTTTGAAGTGATGCAAAAAGTGGGTTTGCCTTGTTGTCCTGCCGATGCCTGTTCCGAAATCATTGGCATCAGCAATTATGTCTCTCCTTTCAAAGGTGGCGATGGTTGTGTCCGAGATGTTATTGAAAAAGTGATGAAATTGCATGGAAAATGGTTGAATCACTTGACTGTGAGTGGCTAAATGTTAAAAAATTAAAATAACAAACCATATTCTTTTGTGGGTTTATTTTTGGTATTAATTTTGCCTCATAAGGACATAATCTTAATATCTAAATAGAATAAATTTGAAACCATCACTTATTTTTGCACTATTATTCTGTGCAATGGGCTTGGCTGCCCAAAATAACACACAAAAACAAGTCGAGCGTCACGATTATCTTTCCGTTCAATGGTTTGGCATTACCTATCACCCTGGCGGTGGCAGTGTCTTTATGCGCGACAATTATCCGCTTAAACTTGACAAAGAAGCCTATTTTGTCATTAATTTGGGTGCTGCCGTGAGTTATGATCGCGATTTGTCGAAACGTTTTTTCATACGTGCACAAGCAGGTGCATTTATGGACTGTGCTTGGCAAAAGTCCGCTTATATTCATGCGGCTTTGCATTTCACAGGTTTGAAATGGGGCAGAAGCAGTATCAATGCGGGTTTAGGACCTATGTTCCTTGTCCGTGAAGACTGGGGCAAGTTTGAACGTTATCGCCGTGGTGATGATTTTTTTGGCGACCGTGTTAAAGGTGGTTGGCAATATCGTTTTTTCCCAGTTGGTGGCGAAATAGAATATTTGTTTCAACTTAACAAAAACGTTCAATTCCAATATTCGGTTATTCCGGGTTATCCAGCCGTTGTTACTTCAAAAATTGGAGTGCGTATTAAACTTTAATATTTTGAATTATTTCAAATCAAAGTGTTTGTAATTCATTGATTGTCAATGTATCGGATATTTTAAAAATATCCGATACATTAATTAGCCCTTCAAAATCCATTCTTTCCAATCACATCTCTATACCAAAGTGCAGAGGATTTGGGAATGCGGTTCAGCGTTCCGTCTTCAATATAAGTGATGCCAAACTTCTTAGAATAGCCTGAAGCCCATTCAAAATTGTCCATTAGCGACCATATAAAATAACCTTTCATATTCACACCATTGGCTATCGCTTCGTGGATGGCAGACAAATAACCTTCAAAAAAGGCTAAACGCTCGGTATCATTCACTTTTCCGGCCACTAATTTATCATCAAAAGCGCATCCGTTTTCAGTGATGAAGATGGGTGGATTATCGTATCGTTTGGCTATCCATTCCAGTAATTTACAGCAACCCCAAGGCACTATCGCCCATTGCATATCCGTCAATTCCCAATCAGGAGAGATGCTCAGGTTAACATCTTGGTCTTCTGACAAACCGCCGTTGCCGTAAACACTGCCTTCTTCGGTACTGTTTGTTGCATCAGCGGCGTACATGGTGGTATAATGATTCAAACCAAAGAAATCAGAAGAGCCTTTTATCATTTCTTTTTCAATATCTGTAAAAGTTGGCAACCGATTGCCCAAACGCTCCCGCATACTGAGGGGGTAATCGCCTTTGTAAATCGGATCAGCAAACCATGCTAAGAAAAACTCTAAGGCACGTTCAGCCGCTGCCTTGTCTTCAGCCGTATTGCTGAGGGGCTCGCGCCAATCACAATTGTTTGTGATACCTATTTGACCTTTTTGTTCAGTTTGATACTGTTTACGATAAACATTTACGGCTTTGGCATGTGCTTTTATGAGATTATGTCCTACCAAATAAGGCAAATCATTGGATTTTTTGCCAGGTGCGAACACACCATGACCATATCCGAGAATCGCAACGACCCAAGCTTCATTGATGGTTATCCAATTTTTGACCCTATCGCCAAAGCTTTTGAAACACACATCGGCATATTCTGCAAATACATCAGAAATGTCGTCTCCCAACCAACCATCTATTTCAAACTCCAAAGCTGCGGGCAAATCCCAATGATAAAGCGTCACCCATGGCTCTATACCTGCTGCTAAAAGTTCATCAATTAAGCTATTGTAAAAATCTATGCCCGCTTGATTGACGACACCTCTTCCCGCAGGAAGGATACGCGACCATGCGATTGAAAAACGATAGGCTTGTAAGCCCAAAGACTTCATCAAAGCCACGTCTTCTTTCATGCGGTTGTAGTGGTCGCAAGCCACTTCGCCGTGGTCGTTGTTGTGCACTTTGCCGGGTATCATACAGAAAACGTCCCATATCGAAGGGCCTTTGCCATCTGCCTTCCATGCGCCTTCAATTTGGTAAGATGAGGTCGCACTGCCCCAAATAAATCCATCAGGAAATTTTAAAAAGTCATTAGTCATTTTGTCATTAATTAGGATGGGTGATTCATTTTTCAGAGCGCAAATATACTATTTACGAATAACCCAATCACTATTGCCTAATTTACTGAGGGGGGCTAATTTTACAAAATTGGGGTCATATTGCAGAATTATATTTCAAAATTGATTTTTCTTTCAAAATATTATTCTACGCATCACATTATTCGCTTTATTTGTTGGAGACTAAGTGAAAGATAAAAAAATGCAATCGCTGTTTGACTGCAAATACAAAACGTTTTGAACTAACTTAACTATTCATCAGTAAAAAAAAGTCTATGTATATTCTCTCCACAATTGATTTGACCATCATTGTTGCCTATTTCGCAATGATGGTTGGGCTCGGTTTTTACATGAAAAACAAAGCCAAACGCAGTAAAGACGCTTACCTCATGGGCGGAAAAAGCTTGCCATGGTATATGCTCGGTTTGAGCGATGCGAGTGATATGTTTGACATCAGCGGCACGATGTTGCTTGTCAGTATGGCATTTTTATATGGTTTTAAAAGTGTTTGGATTCCTTGGATGTGGCCTGTTTTCAATCAGATTTTCTTAATGGTCTTTTTGAGCCGTTGGTTGCGGCGTAGTAATGCGACGACTGGGGCGGAGTGGCTCACAACGCGGTTTGGCATGACAGATAGAGGTGTTAATCAAAGTCATATTATTGTTGTTGTGTTTGCTTTGGTCTTATGCGTGGGTTATATGGCATATGCTTTTGTCGGTGTCGGCGAGTTTTTGCAAATTTTCCTTCCTTATGAACGGGTAAAAGATGTATTCCCTTTTTTAAGCCATGGTGAAAGCCTTTTTGCACCCAATACTGAGGGGTATAATCTGGCTTTGAGTGCATCGAAACACAGTACAGCGCAATTTTATGGTGTTTTGATTTGCTTAATTGCGATGGTTTATAGTATCATGGGCGGTATGCACGGCATCGTATTGGCAGATTTTATTAAGTATATGGTGATGACTGTCTGCTCCCTTTTTGTCGGTTTCATTGCCATGAGCCACCTTTCTTCTTCGGGTGTCAATATTATGGATAAAGTGCCAACCAATTGGGATACACCGTTTTTTGGAACAGAATTAGGGCTTGATTGGAGTAATATTCTCGACGATGCAAAGGTTAAACTATCAGAAGATGGTTATCAATTCTTTTCTGCCATCATGGGCATGATGTTACTGAGTGGGGTGATGAAAAGTTTGGCAGGTCCCGCACCCAACTACGATTGTCAGAAGATTTTGAGTACTCGTAGTCCCGAAGAAGCGAGTAAAATGAGTGGTTTTATCTCTGTTATCCTCATGCCGATTCGTTATTTTATGACAATGGGTTTGTGCATCATGGGTATTCTTTATTTCAAGGACTTACCGCTTCAAACCAATGGCGGCGTAATCAATTTTGAAAGTATTATGCCCGCAGTCATTAGCAAATTTTTGCCAGTCGGATTAATCGGATTGGTACTTGCAGGTTTTTTAGGTGCTTTTATGAGTAATTTTAGCGGTACGCTCAATGCTGCACAAGCTTATATGGTGAACGATATTTATCTTAAATATGTCGATCCGACTGCCGAACGCAAAAAGATTATCAGTATGAGCTATTTGAGTGGCGTTATTATGGTCATTTTCGGTATTGGTTTAGGTTTATTGATAAAGGACGTGAACATGATTTTCAATATCATCACAGCTGGTTTGTACGGCGGTTTTGTCTGTGCAAATATCTTGAAATGGTATTGGTGGCGGTTCAATGCAACAGGTTATTTCTATGGCATGTTGGCGGGTATTGTTGCCAGCGCGATTCCACCGATGTTGTCGGTAACAGGCATAACGAATTATTTTGACGGAACACGAATGTTGTATTTCTTCCCCGTTTTCATTGTCATTCAATTCGTTGCGTGTATTTTAGGGACTTATGCAGCACCACAGACCAACGAAGAAACGTTACTCAATTTCTATAAAACCGTGCGTCCATGGGGCTTCTGGAAACCAGTACATGCCATGGCGATGGCTGAAAACCCAGCTTTTGAAAAGAACGAAAATATGCCGACAAACTTACTGAACATTTCTTTGGGCATCGTCGGTCAAATACTCTTAATGTTGCTACCGATGTATTTCATTTTGAGCAAATGGACAGGTTTGGGCATCGTTATGGTGCTTTTAACAGTCATTTTTGTTGTTATGAAGAGAACTTGGTGGAATAGACTCGCTGATTATTAGTCATCTCCATATATGCTCATGTTATTCAGCGGCTATTTTCGACATAATTTCTATATTTCAATCCCCAATAGGACAACCTGTTGGGGATTTTTATTTATTTTACAGAATAAAAACAGCGTCTCTGTTTCCATCCTTAATCAAATAATACAAAGGGCAGTCAACACTAATCAAGTTTAGAAAAACTAACTGATAAATGAAAAATCTAAAAAAACGACTTAAACAAGGTGAAACGCTCAACGGCTGTTGGCTCAATTTGGGCAGCCCTTTAACAGCTGAAATTGTCGGACTTTCAGGCTTTGATTGGGTTCTCATTGACTTAGAACACGGTGCTGGCACTGAAAAAGATGTACTTGCACAATTACAAGCATTAGAAAGTACAACCACCACACCTCTCGTTCGGGTTGAAAGCAGCGATAGCCCGCGCATTTCTCGGGTTTTGGATATGGGCGCACATGGCATTATGTGTCCAAAAGTCAATAATGCCGAAGAAGCCCAAAAGGTCATCAATGGCATACATTATCCACCTTTTGGCAATCGAGGCGTGGCTAAAATGGTGAGAGCAACGCAATTTGGGCAAAATTTTGACACTTATTATAAAGATGCACAAGACAATATCCTCGGTATTGTCCAAATAGAAACTGTCGAATCCCTCGATCATTTAGATGCAATAGCAGCTGTTGAAGGCGTTGATGTTCTTTTCATCGGACCCGCCGACCTATCCATGGCAATGGGCATTTTTGGTCAATTTGACCATCCTGATTTTATTACAACATTGAAAAATATCATTCAAGCAGCCGAAAAAGCGGGAAAAGCCACAGGTATCCTCATTTTCAATCCTAATGACTACGACAAGTATCATAATTTGGGCATCAAATTTATCGCTTGTGGTGCAGATGCCACTTTTGTTGCCGATGGCGCAAGAGCTATGGCTAATAAGTTGAAAAGTGCAAGAGAAAATTTATTGAAATAAGGCTCTAAATGTACAAAATACTGAGGGGGTAAATTTTTTGTCATTCTGAGGAAAAATCACCATAAAAAAATGGCGCTTAAAACGGAATGAACAATGTACTAACGTTGGCAGGGTTCGCAACCCTGCCAACGTTTAAGATGCTGTTCATTAGTAACGAAGTGAAAGAATCTGTATAATCATTTGATAATCAAATATTTAGATTCTTTCACTGCGTTCAGAATGACAAAAAAGGGACGTAATGACACGTTATATAATATCGAAAAACGCAACTAAACAACTATCAAATGTCAGATCCAATCTTTATTCTTTTTGTCGGTGTCGTCATAGTCGTTGGCGGCATAATCGGCTTGAAACTGCATCCGTTTCTATCGCTTTTATTGGCGGCAATTGCGGTCGCATTACTCACACCAACCCTTTCAGTTGAACAATTTTTTATAGCCAAAGGCGGTTCTTCCGCCGATGCTTTAAAGTTGGCACATAAAAGCATCGGCGAGCGCATCGGAACGGAGTTTGGCAATACTTGTGCTAAACTCGGTATTGTCATAGCTTGTGCTGCCATTATTGGCAAAGCCATGTTAGACAGCGGTGCAGCCGAAAAGATTATCAGAGCCATGCTCAAATTAACAGGTATTAATAAAGCGCCGATTGGTTTTCTCATCAGCAGTTTTTTTCTGACAATTCCTGTTTTTGTAGATACTGTTATTTTCCTCATGATGCCTTTGGCAAAAGCGATGGGCATGAGATTAGGTAAAAATTACTTGTTACTCGTTTTGAGTGTCATTGCAGGGGCGGTCATGGCAAATTCTTATGTGCCACCCTCACCGGGTCCTTTGTTTTTGATTCATGCCATGAATGTACCGATAGGTTTGATGATGGTTTGCGGCAGTTTATTAGGACTTTGTACCATTACAGTCGGTTATTTCATTGCGGTTTGGCTCAATAATAAGTTCCCGACACCTGTTCGAGATGCGCCCGATGCCCGTTTAGAAGACATCAAAGCCATTGCCGATAAAGACGATAAAGAACTCCCTTCTTTGGGTTTAGCCTTATTGCCAGCCGTTTTTC
>JAYSQG010000531.1:0-9271 GCA_043721685.1 Saprospiraceae bacterium
GGTGTCGGTGCGCTGCACCTTTAAAAAAAATGGATTTTGCTTTTCTATAAACGGTATCAGCCCTAACGGGCTTTTTCATGCGCTGCGTAACATGAGTTAATAATTGTGATAGGGATATTTTGGAAGTTGATAAATTAAAAATGAATAGAGAACTAAAATTGAAAAGAATCTCTATTTCTAAAACTTTGCCGACATTGATCGAAAAAGAAATCATTACTTCAAACGAAGTAAGGTACGATTTTAAGAATACGAAAATTAGCACTGGACTTTATGGTGTTAATAGAATTTTCTTACCGACATCAAATATCTTTCCGACACTTGTTGCAAGCGACACCAACGACTATGTAACGACAAAAGTATTAAATGCAAAAAACGAAGAAGAATATAAAACACTTTTTATTAATAATGTCTATAAAAAAGAAAACTACCGTAGAATAACAAAAGAAGAAGCCTGTTTAATTCAAGGTTTCCCGAAAGACTACATTTTGCCAGAGAACAGAGCCAGATGGATGAAGTTAGTTGGTAACAGCGTTTCAGTTCCAGTTATAGAAATATTAGGTAAAGCCATTATTGAAACGGGTGTTTTTGACAACAAGTCAGAAAGTCTTTCAAACGCAACAAAAATCCGTCCCATGCCCACACATCTATATATAGAGCAATTTACGAATAACCAAACCCAGCTGGTTTAGGATGTTTCTTTCATTTAACTTCAAATATTCAACAAAAAAAACGGCCGTGCGGTGTTCTGTCTTTAGTCCCGAGAAATCCCCCCCTCAGTATAAATCCTCAAAAGCCTTGAAAACGTTTGGTTTAAAGCCTTTTCATGTTTCCCCAAATAAATAATTTGAGTGTGTGGCAAAAACGGGGCAGCCAAAAAATCTTAATTGGATACCCCTCAGTATCTTGTTCAAAAAGTGCAATGAAAAAAGCCCGTTAGGGCTGACACCGTTTATAGAAAAAAGGTTTGAATGTTTCCAAAAGGTGCGATGCACCTTAAAAAATGACTCGATTGACATTTCTATAAACGGTGTCAGCCCTAACGGGCTTTTTTTCATTGAACGTTTTGAACGAACTACGCTGTATTGGGTCAAATTTGTTTGTGAGATGGGCATCTTTGAGTAATGCTTAAAATACTTGCCCTGATTTTGTCACGCACTCAAATCATTTTATGAGTGCTTGATGTATCGCCAAAACCTGCGGTATCAAAGCCTGTGTCCCATCATTCCAAATCACAAAATCCGATTGTTTTATTTTCTCTTCATCGGGCAACTGTTTAGCAATTCTGGCTTCCACATCACTTCTTGTTAACGTTCCGCCCCCCCTCAGTAAAACACGTTCAATTCGGGTTTCGACAGGCGCAACAACGGTTATGATTTTATCTAAAAGAAAATTTCCACCGCTTTCAAAAAGCAAAGCGGCTTCTTTGAGTGTATAAGGTGCTTGTGTTTGAGCATTGTGCCATTGTTCGCCATCGAGCCAAACGGCAGGATGCACCAAAGCGTTTAATTCATTTAATTTCAATGGATTGTGAAAGGCAATATCAGCGATGTGTTTCCGATTGAGCGCACCGTCGGACAAATAAGCGGCTTCGCCAAAAAGGTTTTTGATGCTGTGTATCAATGCTGTGTTTTCAACCATCAAGGCTTTGGCGCGGTCATCGGCATAATAAACAGGAATGCCGAGCGTCTCGAAAATGTGACAAGCGGTGGTTTTACCGCTACCGATACCGCCTGTGATGCCGATTTTAAGTATTTTGTTTTCAGACATTTATTTTGGATTTTATTATTCCTGATTCAAATACTGCCACATCAATTCAGCCGTCTTGTCGCTTGCGCCTTTGTTGCCGAGTAGCCCCCTCAGTATAGCGTATTCTTTTTTGATAGTCTCTTGATTATCAATCGCATTTTGTAATTCTCGAACTAAATTCTCTGTTGTTAAATCCTCTTGAATCAACTCTTTGACGATTTCTTTATCTGCAATCAAATTGACAAGCGAAATGTATTTCACTTTAATCACTCGTTTAGCAATCGCATACGAAAACTTTGAGCCTTTGTAACACACCACTTCTGGCACTCCAAACAAAGCCGTTTCCAAAGTGGACGTACCTGACTTGACCAAAGCTGCCGTTGCATGTTGCAACAAATCATAAGTTTGGTTTTGAACAATTTTAACCCCCTTCCCGATGTTATCGGGATTTCGTTCCTCAACAGTATTTTTCAAAAAAACATCATAAGAAGACAATGTTTGCGCGGAAGCCGCCGCCACAACAAACTGATAACCCTTGAAATGAGGCTGAACGGTCAACATTATAGACAACATTTTTTCAATCTCTTGTTTCCGACTGCCAGGCAACAGAGCGATGATAGGACGTTCGTCTAAGCCGTTTTGCTGTCTAAATACTTCAATCGTTATTTTAGGTGCATTCGCAACGACATCGAGCAAAGGATGCCCGACAAAATCTACGTCGTAATTAAATTGCTTATAAAAATCTTTTTCAAAAGGTAAGATGCAAAACATTCTGTCCACACGCTCCTTTATGCCATGCACCCGCGATGTATGCCACGCCCATATTTGAGGCGAAATGTAGTAAAAAGTCTTAAAATTCTGCTGTTTTGCCCATTTTGCAATGCGTAAATTAAAACCTGGATAGTCAATAAAGATAATGACATCGGGTTGAAATTCAAGAATGTCTTTCTTGCAAAAAGCTATATTTTTGAATATCGTACCTATGTTTTTAATGACTTCAAGAAAGCCCATAAACGCCAAATCACGATAATGCTTCCGCAAAACAGCCCCCTCAGTAGCCATCATGTCGCCGCCCCAAGCTTGAATAACAGCGTTTTTATCCTTGTTTTTCAATGCCTTAATGAGGTTTGAGCCATGTAAATCGCCCGAAGCCTCTCCTGCTATGATGTAGTATTTCATTTATTTCGTTATCGGTTATTCGTTATCGGTTATTCGTTATTCGTTATTCGTTATTCGTAAGCACGAATAACGAATAACGAACCTACAATTTAAACCAATTCCCAGTCAGCCAATCAAAATATTCTGCGCCAGCGAATTGTTTTTTATAATCCATGTATGACGGTTGCAAAAACGCATAACCGGGATAATGTAACTGTTTTTTATAGGTCAAAGCATACGCCATTTCTAATAACATGGTGAAAATGCCAAGACTGCGTTTCGACTCTTCAAGGTCAAACATGGCATAGGTACTGCTCAAAGTGTTGGGTGTGATGTCAACAAATGTGCAACCGATGAGTTTATCGAGCTTATAAACTTCAAATTGATAAGTCGGAAAGGGTTTATTAGGCACATAAGACACAAAATCGAAAATAGTATGAGGTACATTGTACTTAAAACGTTGAATATGTTGGTCAAACATAAAGTGCATTTCGTCGCGGATACTGAGGGGGACTAACTTGAAGGTCAAGTCCTGATTTTTACGCCAAATTTTTCGCTGGCTTTTCGACATTTCAAATTGATTCAATTGATAACGAAGCGGTAAAATATCGAGTTTATTATCGTTTTCATCTAATTGCGAACTGACCCTAAAAAACATCATAGCATTGTGCCGCCAGCCTGTTGCCAACATATTTTCCCATTCCATAAAGGACATATCGTCAGCATTGAATGCCTCGGCGATATTCACTGTTTCGAACAATGGGTCTTCCCAAAAAATGGCGTTATCGTCCATGATATTTTTTAATAATAAATAATTACCACTCAGCCAAAATATCCTTATAAAACCAAGCAAACCAGACAAAAGCCATCACAACTGTTGCCAAAACAATGCCTCTGATGGATTCATTGGCTCTGTTTTTTCTAAACATACTAACAATCAGCATGTTCAAACAGATGGCAATAAGTGCCAGACTTCTTGTTTTAAATTGTAAACCCGAAAGGCTTACGATGCTTGATAATAGTCCGAAAAAGATTATGGGTACTATCATGCCAAGACCGATACCGATATTCAAATTGTTGCGTCGAAAAATCATATTATTAATGGTGAATGGTGAATAATTTAAGAGGACTGATTCTAACTTTTTTGATAAACGCTCTTAAAGTCCTTCTTTATTTTCATTTGCTGGCTTTGCCACTGCATTAAGCCTCACAACACGGTCGCTGGCTTTGCGCAAACGCAAATTCAACATCTCAACACCGAGCGAGAAGGCAATGGCGAAATAGATATAACCCTTTGAAACGTGCTGATGAAAACCTTCGGCAATCAACATCACACCTATGAGTATAAGGAACGACAACGCCAACATTTGCATAGTCGGGTGTGTATTGATGAATTTTGAAATCGGTCCGGCAAACACCATCATAACTAATATAGAAATGATGACAGCAATCATCATTACTGACACAACTTGGGTCATACCCATCGCTGTGAGGATTGAATCGAAAGAAAAGACAATATTGACAAGGCAAATCTGAACGATTACGGATGTCATCGTCGAGTGGGCTTTTGACTTGATTTCTTCGGCTTTGCCTTCCAATTTATGATGAATTTCCATCGTACTTTTATACAAAAGGAACAAACCGCCCGCCGCTAAAATCATGTCTTTAAAACTCAAACCCAATGGTACGTCGGGATCTAAGATAAACGGAATGGTCAAAACAGGTTGATCAAGCGACAAAATGAAACCGATACCCAATAACAGAATCAACCGGAAAAGCATCGCCAATATCAAACCATAGTTGCGCGCCCTCGCTTGGTCTTTATGCGGTAATTGATTGGCAACAATAGAGACAAAAATGATGTTGTCAACACCTAAAACAATTTCCAAAAATGTTAATGTTATAAGGCTTAACCACACATCGCCAGAAGCGAAATTGGGCAGTGACAAATCAACTAACAAAGTATTGAGTAGCATAGAATTGAGTTTGTGATAATTTTGTGAAATAAAATACAGAAATTTGTATTGCGAATTCGGGTGCAATGTTAAAACAAGTTTTGTAGAGTACAAACACTCTTGCAAAGTTTGAACAAAACACCCCCCTCAGTAAATTAGTGCATAAACACCTTTTTTGATAGACAAAACCAAGCGTTTGGACGATTGAACAGTATGAAATTTAGAAGATTAACGAACGAGGAACTGGCTCCTCTTGAAAAAAAATTCATCCAATTCCTTGTCGCCAACACTATTACAGGCGACGATTGGGCTAAAATGAAAGAAAGACGACCCGAACAAGCGATGACTTTGGTGGATATTTTCAGCGATTTGATGTTTGAAGAAGCCTTTATGAAGGTAAAATATTTGAAACAAGCGACACCGAGAGAACTCCATATTTTTTATTTTGATAAAGAGAAAATACTGCTTTTAGGTTTGGTTGCTGATAAAAATACCGCCATTGATTTTACAAAAGATGATAATTGGCTAAAAATCCTTCAAAATACTGTCCGAGAGGACTCCTTTGGAGAGGGGGGTGTTTCTTACTTTCAAACTGAAAAAAGTTACTCCGACCTACGCGAAGTAGAGATTTTTAAGCTGATTGAAAACGGCTGCCGCATTTCGGACAGTTATTTGTATGATACGCTACGAAAATTGTTTAACGAATAATTTAAAAACTATTAAGATGAAAAAACTATTTACGCTCTCTTTGGCTATAGCCTTAACCATTTCAACAAGTTTTGCGCAAGCGAAAAAATATGTTTTGGTTGAACATTTTACTAATACATATTGCAGCAGTTGTGCTTCGCAAAATCCTGGATTCTTCTCCCGTATTGCGGTCGAAACCAATACAAAAATCCATCATATTGCCATACATTCAAGCGTTCCTTATCCTCAATGTCCTTATTATCAAGGGAATAAGACGGAACAAGATGCACGCAAAGATTTTTATGGCTTGTTCAGCACACCTCGTGCCAGCCTCAATGGTGCGGCGTTGGTCAGTGCAGGAGATATTACAAGTGCAACAATAGATGCGGCTGCAAACGGCACAAGTCCCATTGAATTAAAAGTGACAGAAACCTCAGGCACAAGCCGCACGGCGACCGTTACACTAAAAGCTGTTGGCTCTGTTCCAACGGGCAATTATAAAATGTATGCCGCCATAGTTGAGAAAAAGATAAATTTTAATGCCAATAATGGTGAAACGGTACATTATAATGTGCTGCGCAAATACATTGCTTATGGTGGTGAGTTAGGTCAAAACGGCTTTGATGTAACACCTTCGACGACTTTGCAAACATTCAATTTCCCTTATGCCATAACGACTGGTTGGAGTGAATCACAAATTTACGTCGTCGCTTGGGTCCAAAACGCAACAACCAAAGAAGTTTTGAACTCTGGTACCCGTTTCGATGTACAATCTGCAACAGATGAGCCTTCTATTGATGCTTTCGTCAAGGTTTCACCTAATCCAACATCAGGCAAAACAACGATTTCGTTCACGCAAGTGACCCCTCAGTATTTGACCATTCAAAATGCTGTTGGACAGGTTTTGGAAACACGAAAATTGGTGAATAGTGCGCCTATTGAATTGGATTTATCAAACTACGCAAAAGGTGTATTGTTTGTCAAAATACAAGGCGTGGAAGGTGCCGCGGTTAAGCGGATTGTGAAACAGTAAGGATGTAAATAGAAAGAACACCCAAGCCTGTTATGGACTGTATGCCCATAACAGGCTTTTTTTATTTTAAGTATCAAGAGAAAATTATTTAGAAATATATTTTTTTCTTATCACATAGGAAACATATGAATTTGTATCAAAAAGCTATTTTTCCTATGTGAAACATCCTATCTACCTATGTGATAAGAAACTAAATAGCTTATTTTTTTTTGAGCTAAATAATATTCTTCAAGCGCGTAGTTAAAATAAAAAAATTCAAACCCACAAAACCGAACCCATAACCCCTATCGTAAATGTATCCAATGAACCAATCCCAAGACGGTTTTACCAATTTTTTAAACAATAAATTATTTTTATATGAAAAACACAAGCAAAAACGCATTAAAGCTCATTGGTTTGGCTTTAATGCTCACTACCCTATTCCTAACCAACGGTTGTCGCAGCGAAACTGAACGCAGCAGATATGACCTCAACGTCCTTGCACTCACAAACGACAACAATCTTTTAACTGTCAATGCGGATTTTCCTTCGCAAACCATCAAAAAAAACCTCATTACTGGGCTTCGCACCAACGAAAAGATGTTGGGCATTGATTTCCGTCCTTCAACTGGGCAACTCTATGGCGTGAGTGATTCCAGCCGTTTGTATGCTATCAACACACAATCAGGTGCAGCTTTAGCGATTGGCGCATCGCCTTTTGTACCTGCACTCAATGGTACAATCGTTGGTTTTGACTTCAATCCAACCGTTGACCGCATTCGTATGGAGACCAATACTGGTCAAAACCTAAGATTGAACCCAGAAACGGGTGCAACCGCAGCCATTGATGGCAACTTAAATCCAGGCACCCCCTCAGTATCAGAGGTTGCTTATGCCAATAACAGAGCAGGTGTAACGACAACCACATTGTTTGCGATTGATGTCAACACCGATAAACTCTATCGCCAAGACCCACCTAATGCAGGGACTTTGGTCGAAATCGGTTCTTTGGGTGTGGACGCAACAGGCGCAGCCGGGTTTGACATTACAAACAATGATTTGGGTTTAGCGGCTTTGCGTGTGGGCGGAAAGTCAGAGTTGTATGTCGTCAATTTGGCAACTGGCAGCGTCTTAAAGTTGGGTAATTTCGATTTTGGAGCTAATGTCATAGGTTTGGCAGTTACAACTGACCCTGTCTCTTATGCGGTGGACAATAGCAACAACCTAGTCATTTTTAATCCTTACAATCCTGCACCGATTATGAAACCAATTACAGGTATGCAAACTGGCGAAATGGTCATGGGTTTAGATATGCGCCCTGTGAATGGTCAATTGTATGCTTTGGGCAGCACGAGCCGTTTATATACGATTAATGCATCTTCAGGTGCAGCAACAGCTGTCGGCACTACTCCTTTCACGCCTGCCTTGACTGGAACACAGTTTGGTTTTGATTTTAATCCAACCGTTGATAGGATTCGGATTGTGAGTAATACAGGCCAAAACCTGCGCGCACATCCTGAAACAGGTGCCATCGTTGCTATTGATGGTAACATCAATCCAGGCACCCCCTCAGTAACAGCTTCAGCCTATACAAATAATTTTGCAGGAACTACCACAACGACATTGTTTGCAATTGATGCAATGACTAAGAAACTCTATATGCAAAATCCACCTAATAATGGAACATTGGTTGAGGTCGGTAATATTGTTGGCATGACTTCAGATGCAAACGGATTTGACATAGGCAGCACATCCAGCAAGGCATTTGTTTTGTTTGGTGATGAAACATCAGTTAAATTGTATCAAGTGAATTTAGGGAATGCCCAATTGAGTTCAGGAACAACGGTGAGTATGACAGGTGTTCGTGGCTTCACCCTTGGTCTCGGTTTTTAATGTAATAATCAAGTTTATAGACTGTTACAGCCTTGTTGTTCAACAACAGGGCTGTTTTTACATAAATGAACGTTGGCAAGGTTTTGAACCTTGCCAACGTTTTGATTACGACAAAAAGTAATTGCCCCAAAAGAAGACAATCAAATAGAGCCATAAAATATCCAAAAACCGCCAATACATCGTCAGCAAACGCAAACGCAACTGCTTTACAGGGTCACTGAAATACACCAATACACTCACAGGTTCTTTCATCCGAACATAAGCGGTATATAAGAAGATAATGAAAAAAGGTAAGCCGCCAATGATGTGAAACAAGTGAATGATTGAAATCGCATAAACATACGCCCGCATATTGCCGATACTGATGTTGGGATTATCTGCCCACAACATACCCCAACCGACATATTGCAAAGCCATAAACACAATCGTCAACAAAAATGTACCCCACAAGGCGCGTTGATACCCCTCAGTATCGTCGGCTAAATAGAAGGTTTTGGCTTTGCGCAAAAACCAAGAACTACCTGATAAGATAATCGTATTGAACAGAAAAATCCAAGGCACTTTTATCGGTTCTTCGCCCGACTGAAAACGAGAATAAAGATACGCCATAGACAAGCCAAAAAATATCATGGTCAAACCTGCCAATAGCAAATACATCATTATCATCCAAGGATGTGTACCGAGCGAGCGAAAATCATTGGTTTGCGAATTCATCTTAAAAAGGTATTCGTTTTTTGAAAAATATCTACAAGCTAACAGCTAATTGGGGAGAAAGTTTAAGTTTTTTTGGAACACAGATTTGACTGATTTACGCTGATTT
>JAYSQG010000532.1:0-17046 GCA_043721685.1 Saprospiraceae bacterium
AGATTCGACTGATTTACGCTGATTTTTTTAGTCATCCTGTAAGGAACAAAAGAAAATCAGTATAAATCAGTCGTATCCGTCCAATCAGTGGTCAAAAAAGTTTAAAAAACATACTCAATTGCATTTCCTTTTTTCACCGCTTCAGGTTGCAAAAAGTCTCTTAAAATCTGCTTGCCATAATCGGTCATAATACTTTCAGGGTGAAATTGAACCCCTTTGACATCGTATTCGACATGACTCAAAGCCATAATGACCCCCTCAGTATCAACGGCTGTCACCTTCAATTCGGCAGGCAAAGTCTCCTTCACAACAGCCCATGAATGATAACGACCGACCAATATTTCAGAAGGCACATTTTTGAAAATCGCTTCACTTTTATCCACAATTTGAATCGGCGTTGCGACACCATGATAAACTTTTGGCAAATTGTAGAGCGTACCGCCAAACGCCTCGCCTATCGCTTGTTGACCCAAACAGACGCCAAATATACGTTTTGTTGGTGCATATCTTTTAATCAAAGCGGGCATAATTCCTGCATCACTTGGCAAGCCGGGACCGGGCGACAAAATGATGCAATCGTAAGCATCTACAGCGTCCAAACTGATTTGGTCGTTGCGAAATACTGAGGGGGTCTCGCCTGTAAGTTCGGTGATGTATTGCACCAAATTGTAGGTGAAGGAGTCGTAATTATCGAGGACTAATATTTTCATTTTTTTTGTATTTTTATAAATTTTTGTATTTTTTTAAGAAATAACAATAACTTTGATGATTAATTAAATCTAAACATTCAGAGAAAACCACTATGATACAATTCGATAATCGAGGCTATATTACGCCTTATGATGTTGTTGAAACAGATTTAATAGAATTTGAAAAAACTTTTGCTTTCAACGAACATAGAATCAACCTTTTTAAAGAATATCAATTATTCTTGAACACTATTCAAAACTTAGAAATTCAAACATTTTATCAATGGATTAATGGTAGTTTTACGACCATGAAATTGAACCCAAATGATATAGATGTTGTTACATTTGTACCATTCACAGATTTTGAAAAGCATGAAGTTTTTTTTGAAAAACTTCACAGTAATCGAAAATCAACTAAAATTGATTGCTTTTTCGTGAAATTATACCCTCAAAATCATCTTGACTATATCTATTTTAAGTCGGATGAGCTTACTTTTCTTCATGATTTCACTAAAACAATTAAAAAGCAAGGACGTTCAGAAATTAAAATTTCAAAAGGTTTAGTCAAAATTGAATTTAACAATGAATAAAAAAATTTATCTACCACTCAATGCCAAACGAAAGGCATATATTTTAGAGCAAATTGAGTCTATTGAACGTTGGGACAATGCTTATCATCGCCATCTTGCTAACGATAAAAGAGAAAGCCTAATGGTCATTCAAAGTAGAGGATTACGTGACGAACGACTTTTGCAACTTTTTATATTTCTGCTCAACAATACAAGTGCTCATATTGCAGAAAACGAATCTTCTGCTCATAATCAAAATGAATCGCCTCGTTATAATCGAGCTGCCTTAGTTTCTACTCTTGACTTGATTCAACATTATGATCAATCAATAAAAGAATTTGAAATGAAAGCCGATATTCATTCAGATTACTCAATCAATGAGGCTTTTTACCAACAAAGAAATAATCAATGGCTTTTTATTTTTAATTACCTTTTTGAATTGGGTGGCAAAAGTATATTTCAAGGCTATGTTTCAAAAGTTGAGTTACTTACAGCAGCTTGATTTTCAATACTTTAACTAATTTTTTCAGCAGCCAACAAAGCCACTTTCAAAGCACCCAATTTATTATTCACCTCCTGCAATTCATTCTCTTCAACACTCGACACAACAATACCCGCACCTGCTTGACGGTACAAAACATTGTCTTTTGACAAGAAAGAACGAATGATAATGGCGTGCGTCAAATCGCCGTTGAAACCAATGAAACCGATGCCGCCACCGTAAAAATGACGGTTCGTTTTTTCGTATTGGTCAATCAATTCTATCGCTTTGTATTTTGGCGCACCACTTAACGTTCCTGCGGGGAAAGTATCTGCAAAAACATCAATCGGATTGACACCATCGAGCAATTCACCTTCAACTTTTGAAACGATGTGAATGACGTGACTAAAAAACTGAATATCCCGCAATTCCTTGATTCTCACAGACTTACAATGTTTCCCTAAGTCATTACGCGCCAAATCCACCAGCATAATATGCTCCGCATTTTCCTTTGGGTCGGCTGCTAAGGCACGTGCTGATTTGGCATCATCATCATCATTGCCTGTCCGTTTGTACGTTCCTGCAATCGGATTAACCCCTGCGATGTGGTTTTTAACAACCAATTGTTGTTCAGGAGATGAGCCAAAAATCTTATACGTACCGTAATCAAAATAAAACAAATAAGGCGATGGATTGATGGAACGCAAAGCCCGATACACTTGAAATTCGTCTCCCGTGAATTCTTGTGCAAAATTACGCGCTAAAACGATTTGAAACACATCACCAATTTGACAATGGTGTTTACCAATCGTGACCAATTTTTTGAAATCCTCATCGCTCATATTCGTCTTTTCCTCCCCCCTCAGTATAAAATCAAAAGTGGGCACTGTTTGGCTGTGCAAAATGGTTTCAAGACGTTCCATTTCAGAAGTCATACCATCCGCAAGATTCTCAATAATTGTCATTTCGTCCTTAAAATGGTTGATGGCAATCACAAAACGGTACAAAGCGTAGTGCAAATCGGGCAAATCTGTCGTCCGTTTTGTTTTGTCCAAAATCATTGTGTCGAAGTATTGCACGGCATCATAACTTGTATGACCGAAAAAACCGTTGACGACTGAGGGGTCTCTATTTTCGACATCAAACTGTGCAATGAAGTTTTTAAACTCTTGTAAAACATCAGAATTGGGCAGTTTTTGCACCCGTTTTGTACCGTCTGTATAGGTTTCCGTGACATCATTGCCTTGTGCTACAAATCGTGCAATCGGTTCAATACCAATAAAAGAAAAGCAGTTTTCGACGCTCCGAAAATCCGTTGATTCCAACAATACGGATTCAGTATATTGGTCGCGCACTTTGAGGTAAATACTGACGGGTGTGAATGTGTCTGCCAAATGTTTTTTGGTAATCGTTTTTAATTTTATTCTATTTTTCATTTTTATAATTAATTGATTTTGAATTATTTATAAATTATTGAGTACAGATTTACGAAATTTTTAAAATTTCGTAAATCTTATACAACAGCTAAATTTCAGCAGCCAAAGCCCAATATTCATTGTCATTGAACCTAAAATCGCCTACAATACTGAGGGGGGTCTGTCGTGCATGAGCTCGCATTGAACGCTCATTTTGTTTGTTGATAAAAGTGATGGCAAACGCATATTTTGGCGCATAAGTCTCTTGAATTGCCTTAAAAAGTTGCTCTAAAATACCTTGTCCTCTAAATGCTTCATCAATACAAACGGGTCCGTATTGAAACGAGTTTTTTGTTGTAATAGCCACATTTTCTAAAGAAAAATCGGCTAATAGGCTTTCCATTTCTTGAATAATTGCCCATTGACTGTAATATGCCCAATCGCTCGTTAAGGCATAAGCCGCCAACTGTCCTGATTTTGTAATGGCAATAAAAACGCCGCCGTTTGATGTCAAATGCGTAAATTGCTCATGCGTAACTTTCATGGTGACAAAGCCTTTCGTTTGCTTTTCAACTTCTGTTAGGTTGCTGACGTGGTATTTTTCTTGAAGCTGCATGATGGCTTCGATGTCTTCTATTGTTGCTTGTTTGATTGTCATTTTGTATTGCTTGCAACGCCAAATGAAATTTGGCGTTACGTTTTTTATGATTGTAATGAACGCAAAAACGGCTTGCTGGGTTAAGACCAACAAGCCGTTTTTGATATGAATTCAATTTCAGAAACAAAACGGTGTGCGCTCAACCCTCGAGAGTTTGAGTGTGCCACCACCAGTTGTTTGCTTGAAAAGAAGAATTCATTATTTTTTATTTTAAATTATAGGTGCAAAGAAATTTCCTTTTTGTTGAAAAATCAAAGTTTTTTAAACTTTTCTTAGAAGAATTTAAAAAACTATACATAAATCATTTGTAATCAAATAAGTACATAAACCATTTAAGTTAAGCACGTTGACGAAGATGTAAAACATCGGTTGCTTCAACGGCTCTTACTTGTTTTGCAAAAACAGTTATGACATCTATTGTTTCACTTTGAGCATTCAGCATTTCTACTTCATATCCTTCATGATTGTTGTATATTTCAACAACAACGCCCAAATCACCCACTTCAAATTCACCAATATTTTCTACGAGGGCAACACGACTAAAAATTTTAATATTATTATTCATTTTAAATTTGTTTTAATTCTTTCTCTGGATACGCTGTTATTAATGTTGGAAAACCTTCATCGGTTTTAACTTGCCAAACCGTTTTTATTAGTGGTTGTTGTTTTCTTATTGAATCTAAATAGCCAAAAACGACATATTTTTTACCCCAAGGAGTATTCATTGAACTATCAAAATCATTTTCAGACAAAATTCGTTTCAAATTTAGTATTAACTCTTGATAATTTGATTTCTCAAAACCATGTATTTTGTAAAAAAGAGCTTTACTTCTTCCATCAACATGTTCAAAATCAAGCAAATAATTAATAAGTTTTTCCTTTGGAACAAGAGCCTGCTCATAGTTAGGTACTTTCATTTCCTCACAAAATTAGGATGTTTGTATGTTAAAATTAATTTTCAATAAATATCTCGAAAGAAAAATAATAATTGTTACTAAATTCAAATCCACTCTAATACTGAGGGGGTCATTATTTCTCCTCATTCATACGATGGTACAGTCTTTTTAGAGGCAAAGGACAATCATGTAAATTATGGACTATCGCAATGGCATCATCGCCTTCATAATCCGTTAAAAGCCACGTGTTATTGGCTTGTTTTGTATAAATCGCTACCCTTTTGCGGTCTTGATAAATCAAAACATATTCTTTAAAACTGGGTAATGTTCTGTACATATCAAATTTTAAAGTCCTATCATGGTTATTTGTCTTTTCAGAAAGGACCTCGACAATCACTCTCGGATTGGTGATTGTATCTTCACGTCCTTCAAAAAAGTCGGGTTTTTCGCAAATCACAACCGCATCGGGATAGACGACTTTGTTATAGTCTTCAATCCGAATTTTTGTATCGCTGTTGCTGACGATATAATCAAAATCATTGTCATAGACAAAATTGTTAAATAAAGTCACTGTTTGACTTGCCAATCGGTTGTGTGGTAATTTTGCTCCTGCCATTTTCAGTATGATTCCATCGTGGTATTCGTTTTTGAAAAGAGATTTTTCTTCCGCCCGAAGGTATTCTTCGAGGGTCATAAAGCGTGGTTTTGACGCTTTTTTCTTAGTAGGTGAAGGACTTATGGCTGCAGTCATATTTTTCTTATTTTTCTACAAATTTAGGCTATTTTGAGAATAAAGCAAAGACTTTTAGATTTTTAAACTGTTATACTCATTAACTTAGCCCCAAAAATATTCGATTATGCACTTAGTTATTGACATCGGCAACTCCGACATTGTATTTGGCATCGGACAAAATGAGGAATGGACACATATTTTTCGCACACGCTCTTTGCCTGATGAGCCACCGTTTTATTATGAAAAACAGGTGCGTTTACAGTTTTTAGAAGCCAATTTGGGTATTCACGAAATAGATACACTCGTTTTGAGCAGCGTCGTGCCGCATTTGACGGATACGATTTCGACGATGGTTTCAGAGCTTTTTGGCAAAATGCCAATTGTTGTGTCACCCAATGTTTTTCCAGAATTGAGTGTGGCAATTGACCAAGTGAATGAAATCGGTTCCGACCTTTTTGCCAATGCGGTTGCTGCTTACACGAAGTATAAACGCAATGTCGTTGTCGTTGACTTTGGGACGGCACTCACGTTCACGACCGTTTCTGGTGAAGGCATTATCTTAGGTGTAGCTATTACGCCCGGGCTAAAAACGGCTGTTAAATCGCTGTTTTCGCATACGGCTCAATTGCCCGAAGTGCCACTTGTCGTTCCCCAATCTGTGTTTGGTAAAAATACGGTTCATGCCATACAAGCGGGTATTTTATTAGGTTATGAAAGTCTTGTTCGAGGTATGATTTCTCGTATTCGCCTTGAATTGGACGGTGATTGTGTCGCTGTGGCAACGGGCGGATTGTCTTCAATTATCAATACTTTGCATGGTGAATTCATTGACATAAATCGCAATTTGACATTGGACGGTTTGCGAATCATTGGGGAAAGAAATAAAAATTGAGGTAAAAATGAGACTAAGAAATACAACTACTTTTTCAAATGAGTGTTTAGTATTCAAATGTTTCAGTAGTGAATGAAACTTAAAAAGAACAAATCAATGTCAAAAATCAATGTTTCGGCTGTTAGCTACTTAAATACGAAGCCTTTTTTGTACGGAATTTTTCAACATGATGTACAAAATGACATCAATATGTCGCTCGACATCCCCTCAGTATGCGCCGCAAAATTAGTGTCTGGTGAAGCCGATTTAGGGCTTGTCCCTGTCGCTGTCATTCCGCAATTGTCTTCGCCACATATTATTTCTGATTATTGTATTGGTGCCGTCGGTGCCGTCAAAACGGTGTGTATTTATTCAGAAGTGCCGATTGAAGAAGTTAAAGCTTTATACCTCGATTATCATTCCAAAACCTCCGTCGCTTTGGCAAAAGTTTTATTGGAAAAATATTGGCAACTCAACCCTATTTTATTGGATTCGCAAGAAGGTTATATCGAACTCATAGAAGGAACTACGGCAGGTTTGGTCATTGGCGACCGCACCATTGGCTTGTCAGACCGTTTTAAATACGTTTATGATTTGGGGCAAAAATGGGCAGATTATACTGAGGGGTTACCATTTGTCTTTGCCGCTTGGGTATCGAATAAAAAGTTGCCTGATGATTTCATTAAAAAATTCAATGAAGCGTTAAGTATTGGTTTAGAGCAAATTCCACAACTGATTTACATTTTACCCACTCAATATTTTGCTTTCGATTTGAAAGAATATTTTACAAAAAATATTTCTTACACACTTGATGCACCTAAAAAAATAGCCTTAAAACGTTTTTTAAGCGAAATAGAAAACCCTGTTTCTATTGATTATTGTTGATTGATTATTGATTAATAAGAATAGTTGATTGTTTATTGTTTTATTTGCAATGACAATAATCAATCAGCTATAAACAATAATCAATCATAAAATGCCCGAACAATTCAAGCGACAAATTTCGCTCTACACGCTCACCATGATTGCCATTGGGTCAAGCATCGGCTCAGGTATATTCAAAACACCTTCTGAAATTGCTGGATATCTACCCGTCGAAGGTTGGATGTTTGCCGTCTGGATTGTCGGCGGACTTATTGCCTTGTGCGGTGCTTTGACATTTGCCGAAATTGCTTCACTTTATCCAAAAGCAGGCGGTTTTTACGTGTTTTTGAAAGAAGCCTTCGGCGAATTACCTGCTTTTTTGTACGGTTGGACGATGCTTGTAGTGGTCAATACGGGCTCTTTGGCAGCTTTGAGTTTGGTTTTTGCTTCCTATCTCAATTTTTTAATACCGCTTTCGGAGACAATGCAAGTCTTTGTCGCCATTTCTGCCATCGTTGCCTTGACGATTATGAATGTTTTGGGCGTGCGTCTGGGCGGACTTTTTGCCAGTATTTTTACTACAGCAAAACTGTTGGGCATATTTATCGTCGTTGTAATTGGTGTTTTATTAGGTTATAACAATGTGAATTATGCAGATTTAACATGGACGGGCAATGCTCAAAATCTGCCGCTTATTTCTGCTTTTGGCTTGGCTTTGATTGGTACAACCTTTTCTTATGGTGGCTATCAACACGCCACTTTCATAGCCGCAGAAGTCAAAGATGCACAACGCATTGTTCCTCGGGCGATGCTTATAGGCATTTCTGTGGTGTGTTTGGCTTATTTGACCATCAATATGGCATATTTACGCCTTTTACCGATTGCTCAAATCACGACTTCGGGCAGTGTTGCTTCTGATGCTGTTTCAGTTGCTTGGTCTGAGGGAGCAACGTTTATAGCCTTCTTGATTGTCCTTTCAGTTTTAGGCACAATTGGCATTTATATCCTTACAGCACCCCGTATTTATTTTGCTATGGCTGATGATGGCTTGTTTTTCAAGCAATTTGCCACCATTCATCCCCGTTACAAGACCCCTCAGTATGCCATCATTTTTCAGTCAATTTGGACGATTGTTTTGCTCCTTTTTTGGAAAACATTTTCAGATCTCATCACTTATGTGGTGTTTATTGACACCGCTTTTTTCTTTTTAACCGCAGCGACAATTTTTGTTTTTAGAAAAAAAATAAAGGACACAAAAGCATCTTATCGCACCATCGGCTACCCTTTTACGCCTTTGGTTTTTATGGGTATGAGTGCTTTTATCGTTATTAATACATTGATTGAAAAACCTGTGCAAGCTTTTGCGGGTATTGTCTTTTTAGGTATTGGCGTTGTGGTTTTTTATGCTTTTAAAAAGAATATGGTGAAAGAATAAATTTAATAAAATAAAATAACTTCTAAACACAAAACAAGACCAATTGCAAGCAACTAATTGATTATCAAATAATTATAATACTGTTTTTTAATCAAAATAAGAGTAGGTACATAAGTGCCCGCTCAATGTATTTTGTTGATTCTTCAAAAAAAATGAAAAAATAAATTTTTTCATTAAAAAACTCGCCTCACTGCACACTTCACTAACAGACTTACTTTTGATAGATACGTTCCGAAAGCTGACAAAACGAAAAAAGGAGGATAGGACTTTTGAAGTCTAAAATGAAGAGATCAAACCTGCATTTAAACATCATTTTTATTATTCAAAAGTAAAAATACTGAGGGGTATCTGAAAACCTCAAAGAAGAGAGTAAGACGCGGCAGCCGAAACGCGTAGGGAGTAGGCAATCATTTTTTTTTAAATTCAAAGAATCATGAAAATGTTAAAAAATATTAAAAAATGTTAAAAAATGTTAAAAAATGTTAAAAAATCCACATTCAAAGTTGTTTTACTTTTAGGTTTTATGGCAGCAGCAAATATTGCACATGCTGGTTCTCAAATGAAAGTTTATTTGACAACAGGTGGTGACGATTTGCGTGGCAACGGCAACTCTGCCCACATTACCGTCAACTACACAGACGGCACAACATCTCCTGAATACAATTTAGGTGGCGGGTTTGCCAATAACTCAAAAATTACGAAAAATGTTATTTTGAACATTGATGTAACAAGTTTAAGCCAAATCCGAAACATCGTCATTCGTCACAATGGCAACCCTCGCCCAGGTTACGTTGCAGATACTTACGACAATTGGGATTTGCAAACCCTCCGCGTGTCTTTTATAATTGGCGGCACAGAACAAAACTTCGTGAATGAATCGGGCAACCCTTTGGTGCGATTTACGGGTAAAATGCGCAATCGCACATTTTTGCGAACAGCCGCACCCCCTGATTTGGGTGATAAAACAAATAAAATAAAAGTGTACCTAACAACTGGTTCTGATGATTTGCGTGGTGGTGGCAACTACGCGTTCCTGACGCTCAACTATACTGATGGCACGACTTCGCCAGAATATAATTTGGGTGGTGGTTTTGGTCAAAACACAGCGACAACAAAAGTGGTGACGATTAGCAAAGCCGTGGCAACGGTTTCCGAAATCAAAAATATTGTTATTCGTCACGATGGCAACCCTCGTTCAGGTCAACCTTTCGACAGTTATGACAACTGGGATTTGCAAATGCTACGGGTTGTGCTTGTGATGCCAAATGGCGTGGAACAAAATATTATCAATGAACGAGGAAATCCGTTGTGTCGCTTTACAGGTGCTTTGCGAACGCAGAAATGGGATCGCAGATAAGGAACGGGTATATCTACTTAAATTGATATTCGAAGGAGTGGTTCAAAATCAGTATAAACGAAAAACGCTCAACTACAGAAGCAGTTGAGCGTTTTTTTATTGCGATATTTTTAATTTCTTACGTATGACGAATACCTAATTTCTCGCAAATTGTACGGTAACGAGCGATGTCTTTGTCGTGCAAATACGCCAAAGTACGCTTACGTTGACCAACCAAAGCCAACAATGCACGGCGGCAAGAGTGGTCTTGTTTGTTGGTTTGAAGATGCTTTGATAATTCCGAAATACGGAATGTGAATAAAGCGACTTGACCTTCTGTTGAGCCAGAGTCTTTTTCACTTTTTCCGTGTGCACGGAAAATTTCTTCTTTCTTTTCTTTTGACAGATAAATTGCCATTGTCTTGTTTTTTTAAAAATTTGTTAACCAAATTCGATTACGAAAATCTGTTTTAGCTCTTAAAGCGGCGCAAAGTTAATCATTTAATGATGAATGATAAATTATGAATGATGAATTTGAAAAAAAAAATTCATCATTCATAATTTATCATTCATCATTAAATAAAAAACCCTCGCGCAATCGTAAGATTGGCGAGGGAACTACGGTTTTTGGAACCCCATTTATTAAACCTCATTTTGTTAACCTTCTGTCATTGGGACTTGGGTTCAAAATAGAAGTAACAACTATTAAAGTTATATTAACTTTTTATAAAAAATATCTTAACAGTTTAACAATCGTTTATCATTTGCTTATACAAATATAAAACGGATTCTAAAAAAAAATGCTGCTTTCGTCAGAAAACAGCATTTTTTACGTGTTAATGATGTATTGTAATAATACGACAAGGCATTTCCGCACTACCAGCCATTATTATTGACGATAAGTTCAGACAAATCATAGACCATAACATCATCTTGTTTGTCTTTTGCTTTCATGCCATCAGACAACATGGTGATACAAAATGGGCAGTTTGCCGCAACGATTGTGGCATCGGTTTCTAAAATTTCGTCTGCGCGTTCGATGTTAATCCGCTTGTCTCCAGGCTCATCTTCTTTAAACATTTGTGCACCGCCCGCACCGCAGCACAAGCCATTGGTACGGCAACGTTTCAACTCCACCAATTCAGCATCTAACTGCGCTAAAACCTCACGCGGTGCTTCATAAATGCCATTTGCTCGACCTATATAACAAGAATCATGGTACGTAATTTTTTTACCTTTGAACGCACCGCCTTCAATTTTCAAGCGTCCGTCGTTGATGAGGCTTTGCAAATATTGCGCATGATGCACGACATCATAATGCCCACCAAGCGCAGGATATTCATTTTTCAAAGTATTAAAACAATGTGGGCACGCAGTAACAATCTTTTTGACACCATACATATTCATCGTCGTGATGTTCTGCAAAGCCATCATTTGGAAAATAAATTCGTTGCCAGCTCGACGTGCAGGGTCGCCTGTACACATCTCTTCGTTGCCTAAAATGGCGAAATCAATACCGACTTCGTTCAATATTTTTGAAAAAGCAATCGTCACTTTTTGCGCCCGCGCATCGAAACTACCTGCGCACCCAACCCAAAACAATACTTCTGGTTGACGGTCTTCGGCTGCAAGCATTGCCATTGTTGGAATAGTTAATGGTTTCGTCATAATTTATTAATGATGAATGGTAAACAGTGAATGATGAATAGAGGGTTTTACCCCCCCCCCTCAGTATAAATGGTTGAATGAGCGAAATTTCGCCCTATTTGAAGGTTTAAAAGTAGGACAAGGATACCAAAAAACCAAATGCCGCCGAAGAAAAATCTTCGGCGGCACGTCATTAAGTAATTAAATGAAAATAAATGAATGAATGATTTCTCATAATCAAATGATAATCAAACACTTGTAATGCAATCATTTATCATTCATCGTTTATCATTTTTCATTACAAATATATTTGTGTAAGTTGTTGACTCAAAATTGTAAAAAACAGGAGGCTTGTTAGTTAGAAGTCTTGTAGTATTGGATGTAGCTTTTACGCTTCGTCGAATTTACCGAACCACCACAGGATTTACTTTCCTCGGTGTTTGAAATCCATCTAACAAGATAATCTAGACGCTCATTTGCCAATTCAACGAGGGCATTGCAACGGCATGTCGGATAAGACGCGCCATAAATACCTTTCTCAACTGACGGAAAAATCATTTCTATTTGAGCATCTCTTGACGTTTCCCATGCCGATTGTGCTTTCTTGAATTTAGAAATAAAGACGTAGTCTCGCTCATAATCGTCGAGAATCTTCTTAATCACGTCATCAACTTCTTTTTTCAATCTAAGATAATCGCTGCAGCTGTTGCGGGAGTTGTCAACTTGAGTATTTTGAGCATTTACAGCGGTACCCAAAAAAAGGACAAATAAAAAAATACATGTGTTCCTCATGAGGTTTGTAATTTAAATTTAAAAAATATGTTTGTTAATATCGTTGCAAAGGTGTTATTATTTTATCATAATCACAATTATAAATTTGTTAAAGTTATATTTGTATAAGCAAATATTTATATAATTTTCAAGTTATAAAACCCTCAAAAAAAAATCCAAGCAATTGATAATCAATTACTTGGATTTGTGTTTTATACCTTTCCAAGAACTCCTTCGGAGAGGGGTGTATTTTTACATAACAGGCTCAACCGCAGATGGTTGGTTTTCAGGACGCAAAGAGCGTACTGTTTTACCTGCTTGCCACATTTCAGAATCACGCAATTCAGCCAATTCAACTTCCAATTTCTCGCGGTAGTCCACCTTTGAGTTTGAGTCAATTGAACGTTGTGCTTCGTTGCCAGACGCTACTTCGTCGTACAATTCTTTGAAAACAGGTGCTGTTGCATCCCGGAATTTTTTCCACCAATCCAATGCGCCACGTTGTGCCGTAGTTGAACAGTTTGCGTACATCCAGTCCATACCATTTTCAGCCACCAAAGGCATCAATGATTGAGTCAATTCCTCAACAGTTTCGTTGAATGATTCAGAAGGTGAGTGACCGCGTTTGCGTAACTCATCGTATTGTGCCGCAAAAATGCCTTGTACACAACCCATCAACGTACCACGCTCGCCTGTTAAGTCAGAATAAACTTCTTTTTGGAAGTTCGTTTCAAACAAATAACCAGAACCGATACCGATACCCAAAGCAATTGTGCGCTCGAAAGCACGACCTGTTGCATCTTGGAAAATCGCATAAGACGAGTTCAAACCACGACCTTCAACGAACATACGGCGTAAAGACGTACCAGAACCTTTCGGTGCTGTCAAAATAACATCCACATCAGTAGGAGGAATGATACCTGTACGCTCTTTGTAAGTGATACCGAAACCGTGAGAGAAATAAAGGGCTTTACCTGGTGTCAAATGAGATTTGACAAGCGGCCAAGTAGCGATTTGCGCTGCATCAGACAACAAATACATGATGATAGTACCGCGTTTGCACGCTTCTTCGATGCTGAAAAGATTAACGCCCGGTTCGAAACCGTCCGCAATCGCTTTATCCCAAGATTTTGAAGGTGAACGCTGACCAATGATGATGTTCAAACCATTATCGCGCATATTCAATGCTTGTCCAGGACCTTGTACGCCATAACCGATGATAGCGATGGTTTCGTTTGCTAATACTTCTTGTGCGCGTTCCAATGGGAACTCTTCGCGCGTGACGACGTTTTCAACAGTGCCGCCAAAATTCAATTTTGCCATGATAACTTATTGATTAATAGTTTTTTTGTAAAAAATTCTAATTTTGTGCAAAAGTAAAATTATGTTTAAAATTATTTTCGATAAATATCTTGAAGACTATGATGCTCAAATCAAGTCTTTGAACATTGATTTAACATTACCCGAAACAGATACGCCTGTTTTCGCACCCGATTCTTTTAGTTTTTATACGTCCATTGCTTCTGTCTATTCTTCAAAAATTGAGGGCGACCCGATTGATGCCAGCAGCTATATGAAGCATAAATATATGGGTGTTAAGTTTAAACCCAATTATACGAAAAAGACAGATGATCTTTTCAAAGCCTATACTTTTGCAAGTAAAAACCGATTAAACACTGAAAATATCTTCAAAGCCCATACTTTAATCACAAAAAACATTTTGCACAAAAGTCAACAAGGCTTAATCCGAAGTGGTATTGTTCAAGTTTTAGATGAACAAGATAGAATCAATTATGTCGGAACGAATCCGTTTACAGTCAAAATTGAATTTGAAAAGCTGTTTGAAGATATTGAACAACTGCTTTTACAAGACTTGACCGTGACTCAAATTTTCTACTATGCGGCTGTGATACATCTTCTTTTTCTAAAAATTCATCCCTTCAATGATGGCAACGGACGCACAGCTCGTTTGCTCGAAAAATGGTTTTTAACCGAAAAATTAAATGAGAAAGCATGGTTTATTCCTTCTGAAAAACACTACTATCAACACTTAAATGATTATTATCGAAATTTACAAAGGCTTGGTTTTGAATACGAAACCTTGAATTATGACCGTTGTTTGCCTTTCCTGTTGATGCTTCCAGCATCTTTAAATCAAGGACATAACTGATTCGTAGAATTCCTTTGGAAGGAGTAAAAAACCACTTTTAACTTTTTAGTTAATTCAATTGCGTGGCTGCCATTTCCTCTAAATAGGTACTCAATTGCTCCATCGGTTTGGCAATCGCTACCCTTCCCGACCGCACAAATTGATAGATACCATATTGACGCAAATCATCGAGTAATGCTTCCGTTTCAGATTCTAAGCCTGTTTTTTCGATGACCACAAATTCCTTTTCAACCGTCAAAATGCGCGCAGAATGTTTGCGCATCAGCAAAATCATTTTGCCTGGGTCTTGATAAGCTTCAATCGGCACTTTATAGAGTGCAATTTCTTGATTGATAATGTCTGCATCTTCATAGTAAAATGCCTTCAAGACATCTACTTGTTTGTCCAATTGCTGAACGAGTTTTTTAACCTGTTCCTCTGTGACATTGACGACAATGGTGAAGCGGAAAATGCCCTCGATTGACGATTGTGATGTTGTCAAAGACTCAATATTGATGTGGCGGCGGGTGAAAACCATGACAACGCGCATCAAAAGCCCTGTTTTGTTTTCGGTAAAAACCGATAATGTATATTGCTTAACCATTGTTTTAAACCTTTAAATTGTCAAAATACTGAGGGGGTGGTTACAGATTTAAGAAATTTTAAAAATTTCCTAAATCTATTATTCCAAAACAATTTCGCTCACACTCGCCCCCGCAGGCACCATTGGAAACACATTTTCTTCTTTTTCAACCATAACATGTAGCAAAAAAGGACCTTCGTAAGCCAACATTTCGGCAACAGCCGCTTTCAATTCTGATGTTTTTGTAATTTTCTTAGCTTTTATACCAAAACCTTCGGCTATCATGCAGAAATTAGGATTTTTCAATTCCACAGAAGAATAGCGTTTTTCAAAAAACAATTGTTGCCATTGACGCACCATGCCCAGAAATTCGTTATCAAGTATAACAATTTTCGCACGCACATCCCATTGAGAAAAACAGCCCAATTCCTGTAAAGTCATTTGAAAACCTCCGTCACCGATGAACGCCACAACTTCTTTTTCTGGAAACGCCAATTTTGTACCCAAAGCGGCAGGTAATGCAAAACCCATCGTTCCTGCACCACCTGAATTGACCCATTGATTGATGTGTTTCCACTCATAATAACGGGCAGCATACATTTGGTGTTGACCGACATCAGCTACCACCAAAGCCTCGCCATTGGTTTGGCGGCTGACTTCACGGACGACTTGCCCCATTCTTATTTCTTCTCCCCCCTCAGTATTTAAGGCTGTGGCGATGACTTTATCGTATTCTTTTTGGTCGCAATCCTTAAATTCAGTCAACCATTCTGGATGCGTTCTTTCATTCACTAAAAGAAGCAACATTTCCAAAGCCCGTTTGGCATCGCTGTTAATGGCGACGGTTGTAGGCACATTTTTATTGATTTCGGCAGGGTCAATCTCTATATGTATGACTTTTGCTTGTGTTGCAAAGCGGGATAAATCGCCTGTCACACGGTCGTCGAAACGCATACCGATGGCAATTAAAACATCACATTCGTTACATTTGATGTTCGCACCATAGTTGCCGTGCATACCGAGCATACCAGCATTCAACAAGTCGTCATTTGCCAAACAACCTAACCCATGAAGCGTATGACCTACTGGAATGCCTGTTTTATGCACAAATTCACGAAAAACCTCTTGTGCATCGGCAATTTGAATCCCGTGACCTGCGAGTATATAAGGTTTTTTTGCTGTATTTATCAAGTCCGCAGCGGCTCTGATATCTTCCAATTTCGGTTTTGGATTCGGATAGTAGCTGCGTACTGTGGGATTGCGTTGGTAGCCTTCGTATTCAAATTTTTCAACTTGTGCCGTTCTTGTCACGTCAATCAAAACAGGACCAGGGCGACCTGAATTGGCGATATAAAAAGCCTTCGCAAAAGCTGCTGGTATGTCAGCCGCTTTTGTGATTTGAATACTCCATTTTGTTACTGGAAATGTGCAACCGAGAATATCTGTCTCTTGAAAAGCGTCTGTTCCAAGCAAATTACCACGTACTTGACCTGTTATACATACCAAAGGCGTTGAATCAAGCATCGCATCGCCTAAACCTGTAATCAAGTTTGTTGCGCCCGGACCCGAAGTCGCTATTGCAATGCCTGTTTTACGTGTGACACGTGCATAACCTTCGGCAGCATGAATACCGCCTTGTTCGTGGCGTGGCAAAATGTGACGAATTCTGTCCATATAGCTGTAAAGCGCATCATAAAAAGGCATAATTGCACCGCCTGGATAACCGAAAACGAGGTCAACACCTTCTTCTAAAAGGCATTTACAAATGGCTTCTGCACCTGAAATCATCTGTTTTGTTTTGAGTGGCTCTTCCATTGTTGCCGTTCCATTATTTGATTGAATAGCTACTGTATTGCTCATGTTTTATACATTTAAAATGTCATTGGTTAAATTTAGTTAGTCAAAAACTAATAATAATCTTTATACTTTTTTGTCATTCTGAACGCAGT
>JAYSQG010000533.1:0-3859 GCA_043721685.1 Saprospiraceae bacterium
CTTAAAGGTTTTTTTCATGAAAAGGATAGAGTCACTTATTTTAATGATATGACTTATATTCGAATGGCTTTTTATGCAAAAGACAACACGCTCATCAGAGACAGAGATTTTCGTTTGCAACCTTTTATCGGCAATACGGATTTTAATATTTGGACATCGGGGCAGTCAGAATATTGGGGTGCGGCTTTTTTTTATACAAAAGTGCCTTCGAGAGTTGATACTGAGGGGTACATGCAAGTAAGTGTTGTAAACAAAACCCAACGCCCATTTTTCATAGATAATTTGACAATTGAGTTGTGGCGGAAATGATGTGAATATAAAGTACCTTTTTTTGGAAATATCAAAACGGTGTTTTAAAGCATTGAAACGGTGTTTTAAAACATTAAAACGGTGTTTGAAACGCCCTATTCCACGTGCATATCCATCAATTGCGTCCGATATTTAGAGAAAACGCTTGATTTTGAGATAAAACCAACATACAAATCGTTTTCATCCACAACGGGCAAGTTCCATGCTTCGGTCATATCAAACTTTTTCATCGCTTCGCTCATGGATTCATGGATGCGGACAACGCTTGGTGGGTCGTGCATCAAACGGCGGACGGTTAAGGTGTCGTAATGTTGGGCTTGGAACATGACTTCGCGCACATCGTCGAGGGTAATAATGCCTTCAAGCTGTCCTTCTTTATTGATGACGGCAAAGATATTGCGGTGTGAGTTTTTGATTATTTCTGTCAATTCACGCAAAGTCGCACTTGGGAGAATGGTTTTAATATCGGTTTCAATGAGGTTTGATGTTTTCAAAAGCAACAGAATATTGCGGTCTTTGTCACGGCTGAAAACGTGTCCTTTGTCAATCATACTGCGCACTTCAAGGGAATACGGCTCGAAAGTGCGGACAAAAACATTGCTCAATGTAGAAACTATCATCAATGGAATGATTAAATCATAACCGCCTGTGACTTCTGCAATCAAAAAAATGCCTGTTAACGGAGCGTACATGACACCACTCAGTATGCCCGCCATGCCAACGATGGTAAAATTGGTTTCAGGTAGATGTAATTCAAAAAGTTTATTAAATAGCCTTGAAAAAACAAAGCCTAAATACGTGCCGACGAAAAGGGCAGGAGCAAAATTGCCGCCATTGCCACCCGAAGATAGGGTGAAACTGGCTGCAATGGGTTTGACAAAGACAATCGCACCGATAAAAGCAATGAGTAGCCATTCATTTTGGAGAGAATCGCTGAACAGCGAGTTCTTCAAAATCTGGTCAGCATGACCATCTGCAATAGTGATGATGCTGGAATAGCCTTCGCCAAAAAGCGATGGAAAAATATAGATAAACAGGGCTAAACCCAAGCCACCAACAATCGCTTTGCCCCAAATACTGAGGGGTAGCTTATGAAAAAAATCGCCAATAGCATGAGCCACACGTATATAATACAGCGACACCATGCCGCAAACAAATGCCAAAAGCACATAGAATAAGATGTTGTGATAGTTGAACGGCTCTTGAAGTTTGAAGATAAAAAGGGATTGTTCATTCAAAACAATTTTTGAAAACAGACCGCCGCAAGCCGCGGCAATGATGAGTGGAATAAATGAGGAAATAGTAACATCTGACAACAAAACTTCCATCGCAAACATGACTCCCGCAATTGGTGCATTAAAAACGGCTGCTATACCTGCCGCCGCACCACAACCCAAAAACAAAGAACGGTCACGATAACCCAAACGGAAATTGGTCGCAATATTTGACCCAACGGCTGAACCTGTGATGACAATCGGTGCTTCCAAACCTGCCGAACCGCCAAAACCAACGGTCAAGGCACTTGTCACAATATGAGAATAGAGTTTATGCCGTTTGACAAGTGCCGATTTTTGCGCAATTTCGTAAAGCACATTGGATACGCCACGCCCTAAATCGCCTTTGAGGACTTTCCGAACAAAATAAACAGTTAGCAAAATACCAATCAAAGGATAAAAAATCACGTAAGGGCTGCCTTCATGCGAAAGGGCATGATTGATAGACAATGATTTTTGAATCAAATGCACCAATGTTTTCAACACAACAGCCAGAAAACCTGCTGATAAACCGACGACGATGGCTACTAAGACCTCAAACTGACGGGCTGATAGACGTGTTTTGATGGATTTGAAAAGGGTAATCGCTTTTTGAATCATAGTTTGTATTGTTATATTGCTGTATGGTTGTATGGTTGTATTGCTGTATGATTTTATTGTTGTATGCTTAACAACAATAAAACAATACAACCATACAGCAATACAACAAATTTAACAATTTAATGCACCGCAAACGCTCAACGTCTGTCCTGACACATAACGGCTCATATCAGACGCTAAGAACACGCAGGCATCTGCTACTTCTTCACCTGCGCCCATTCTGCCGAGCGGAATGCTTTTCATGAAGGCCTCTTTGACTTCGGGGGTCAAAACTTGCGTCATTTCTGTTTCGATATAACCTGGTGCGATGGCGTTGCAACGGATATTGCGGTTGCCATATTCCTTAGCAATAGACTTAGAAAAGCCAAAAATACCTGCTTTTGAAGCGGCATAATTTGCTTGTCCTGCATTGCCGAATACGCCGACGACGCTGGACATATTGATAATTGAGCCACTGCGTTGTTTGAGCATTGGGCGCAAAGCGTGTTTTGTCATATTGAAAACAGACTTCAAATTGGTCTGAATCACATCGTCCCATTGTTGTTCTGTCATACGCAACATTAAGTTGTCACGTGTAATACCTGCGTTGTTGACGACCACATCAAGGCGACCAAAAGTTTTGACGACATCACCAACCAAGGCTTCGGCTTGTGCAAAATTAGCGGCATCGGAACGGTAGGCATGAACTTGTGCGCCTGTCGCAACCAATTCATCTACAATGGCTTGTGCTTTGGCACTTGAATTTTCAGACACATAAGTAAAAGCGACAATTGCGCCTTGTTCTGCAAAACGGCGGACAATTGCCTCGCCTATACCACGTGCGCCTCCTGTGACGAGTGCGACTTTATTTTCTAAAAGTTTCATATTTGATACTGGTTATTAGTTAATGGTTAATTGGTTAATGGTTAATTGGTTACTGGTTATTGATCATTTCCGACGAATAACCAGTAACCAATTAACTAATAACCAATTAACCAAGTGCGCAAAAATAGCATTTTAAGCACAATGCGTGATATTTTTTGAAAAAATGGGTGCTTAGAATTTTTAAAATTTGAAAATGTTGTAAATTGTGCCGTTCAGTCCGCCGAAGTTAAAGTTTTAAAAAAAATATACAATAATTCAATCAAAAAATATGAAAAAAACATTCTTGACACTCGTTCCCCTTTTATTCGCCGTCGTGGTGTTTGGGCAAAAAGAAGTATCTGAAATGGCGAAAAATGCCAATCCAGAACTGTCTATGGCTCAAAAAGCGACGATTGAGTGGGTAAAAACCTACGATTTGGATTCCGACCAAGCAAAAGAAGTTTTGGCGATTCAAAAAACGAAATATCAAAATTTGGCAGATATTGAGCCTTTGAAAACAAAAGACCCTGATAAGTACGTTCAAAAACGTTTATCAAGTTTTGAAATCGCCAATACAGAATTTAGAAATTTGTTAGATGAGCGTCAACTGAAAATTTTCAAGCAAAAAGAAGCAGAACGCACCGCTAAATATGACAACATCGTTTCCGCGATGAAAAAAACAGGCTACTCTGACGAGGATATTAGACAAAAACTGATGGTTACAGAGTTTTAACCTACCAAAGCGATTAAAGCATTTTCGAGGACTTGAAATACTTTAATCGCTTATTTTTTTGTGAAAAAACAAATATAGTTTTCTATATGTTTTACTTTTG
>JAYSQG010000534.1:0-2988 GCA_043721685.1 Saprospiraceae bacterium
TGAAACCGATATTGTCTTTTAGTACCCCCCTCAGTGCATCATTCGCTTCTTCCAAAGCTGCAAGGGCTGTATCCAATAGCTCCCCTGCGTTGTGGTGAAAATAGCGAATTTTATCCCATCTTGCTATTTCAGGCACATAAAACGTTTCGCCATAAGTCGTAGGTGATTCCATAACCACATTCAAAACATCCCCTTCTAAATGCGCGTAATCTTGGGTACGCAATTTTTTTTGTCGTTGCTCAAATTGGTCGCTCATTCTCTTCAAAAAGAGCATACCAAAGATGTACTCCTTAAATTCAGAAGCATCCATGCTACCCCTCAGTATATCCGCCGCTTTGAGTAGGAAAGATTCGAGTTGAGACAGAGTAATCTTGGTTGATTTCATACAAGTTGCTATTAATAAAATGTATTTTTTGTGTTGTAAAGGGATGGTTTCTGAAAAGAATCGCCAAAATAGAGAAAAATAAATATCTGGCAATCATTCTTTCTGCTCTTTCCTTTTAATCCAATTTAAAAACCTCTGCAAAAAATGGGTATAATGTATCTCTTTTGTAAACTACAAATTGGTGACTTTATCACAAGGAAAGTTGTTATTTCTTAGAAAACACCTTCTGAATACTCGGCAACACAATCAACAACAACGGCAACGCCACCACCAAACCGCCAATAACTGCAATCGCCAACGGTTGATGCAATTGAGAACCTGCGCCAATACCCAAAGCCAACGGCAATAAAGCGGTAATTGCACCCAAAGCCGTCATTAATTTAGGTCGCAAACGGGCGGCAATCGCATAAGCAATACTGTCATCAAGTCCCATCGTTTCTCGCCCTTCGAGGTATTGCAAATAAGTAAAAATCGCATTTTCACCAATAATGCCAACAATCATAATAATGCCTGTATAACTGCCGACATTCAAAGGCGTATGCGTCAAATATAAGGCAAAAAGGCTGCCCGCAACACCTAAAATCGCCAAAACCAAAATAATCAACGCTACACCAATACGTCTAAAAAGAAATAGAATCACAATAAAAACCAATAACAAAGCCGTAATTAAAATCAACAAAAGCTCTTTAAACGCCCGTTGTTGCTCCATATACGCCCCTGCGTATTCGATATGGTAACCGTTTGGCAAGTGAATGTTTTGATTGATATGCTTTTTAATATCGGTCAAAGTGCTGCCTAAATCTCTGCCGTTCAGTCGAGCCGTAATAACGCCCATCATCTTTTGGTTTTCCCGATTAATTTCTGCAACACCTTTTTCTAAGTCCATTTGAGCGACACTACTGAGGGGTTTCAAGGCGCCGTTCGGAAGAAAAATAGCGGCGTTTTGTAGCGTATGTATATTGGTATTATAGACATTTGGATAAATCAAACGCACATTGACTTGTTGTTCTTTGTCCAAAATAGTACTGATGACATTGCCTTCAATTTGTGTTTGCATCTGAAATTGAAAGTCCGTTGGATTGATGCCCAATTGTGCCAACATCGCCACATTGGGTTGAATATTCACTTCTGGACCTGCCAAAACGATGCCGTCGAATGCGTCGGCAGTACCGTTTGTTGCGCTTATTTGTTCGGCAATATCTTTTGAGAGTTGCTCTAAGGTCTTTCTATCGTCGCCAAATATTTTTACTTCTATCGGTTGCACCGAACTCATTAAGTCGCCGAGCATATCGCCGATGACTTGTCCAAAATCAACTCTTAACAAAGGCAAACTTGACTCAATTTGGTGTCGTATTTCGTCCGAAACTTCGTCAGTTGTTTTGTCTCGTTGTTTTTTCAATTGAATCAAAAAGTCGCCCCGATTCGGTTCTGTGATGAAAAAGCCCATTTGCGTGCCCAAACGCCTTGAAAACTTCGCTACTTCGGGTTGTTCTTTCAAAATGTCATCTACTTTTTGCAACATTCTATCTGTTTCTTCCAAAGTCGTTCCTGGCGGACTTTCAAAATCTAAAACAATACTGCCTTCGTCCATTTCAGGTAAAAAACCTGATGGCAATTGACTCGGTATTTTAATCAAAACAAAAACACAAATAGCCGCAAAAAGGAAAGCAATAACCGGTTTTTTAATAAAGAAACGTATCCACTTTGTATTGTGAACAATCGGCTTTTGATTCTTTTTCTTCTTAAACGGAATGGCTAAAAACAAAACGGGCACAATCCACCAACTGACCACAAACGAAGCACTCAAAGCCATAATCATGGTAAACGCCAGTACTTTGAAATACGCCCCTGCTACCCCACTCATCAAAATAAACGGAATAAAAATAACGATTGTACTGAGGGATGACCCAATCATGGCGGGCAATAAATAGCGGATACTTTTGGAAACGGTCGTAGAGATTTCGTCGTCGGGATGTTCTTCTCGGTTTTTAAAAATCTGTTCCACCACAATCACCACATCGTCAATCATCAAACCAATAGACGCTGCAATGGCTCCCAAAGTCATAATATTAAAGGTATAACCAAACGCATACAACAAAATAAACGTCAACGACATCGTAAATGGAATACTCACCAACACAATCACGCTCGCCGAAAAAGAGCGCAAAAAGATGATAACGACCAATAACGCCAAGACCAAACCGACCCATAAAACGTCTTGAATACTCTTTACGCTTTCATTCACAAATTCGGCTTGCTTGTAATAAGGTATCAATTTGACATCTTTGGGCAATATACTTTCCAATTCTTTGACCTTTGCTTCAACGCCGTTATTGACATCAATGAGATTCGCATCGGGTTGTTTTATGATAGCAAGCAACGGCACGTCCTTTCCGTTGGCATTGATTTTTACGTATTCTTTGGCTTCGTTTAGTTCAATATCGGCGACATCTTTAAGAAGAATCAAACGATTTGGCGTGTTTTGAATCACTAAGTTTTTAAGCTCATCGAGGTTGTCCAAAGCATTGTCCGTCAATGTCAAATACATGCGGTTGTGGTCGCTGATGTAGCCGTTTGATTTTAAAATATTGGCTTGACCAATG
>JAYSQG010000535.1:0-9892 GCA_043721685.1 Saprospiraceae bacterium
AAATACGTTGATAAATAATTGATTTTCAAGATGATAAACAATTTTTAAAAACATATTAATAATCACACGAAAAGATATGATGTATGGACAGCTTTAAAGGTATCCGATACGTGTGTACCACAAAAATTGTCAAAGAAGTAGTTTGTTTAATACCCCCTCAGTAAATCGCCCATTTTAGTATTTTTGAAACCATAAAATACCAAAATTTACATTGTAATATTATTGAAAATCAACGCTTTACAAATTCATCATCCATCATTTATAATTCATCATTACCTAAGCTATTTCAAAAGCAATTTTCATCATATCATTATAAGATTGTTCCCTATCTTTTTGACTTGAACTCGTTCCTGTCACAATATTATCGCTGACCGTTAGGATAGAAAGTGCTTTTGCGCCCAATCGTTTAGCGAGCGTAAACAGCATTTGCGTTTCCATTTCAACACCTATAATGCCATGTTTTTCCCAAATATCCCAACGGTTCGGTGCATCATCATAAAACGTATTGGTGCTGAATATCGAGCCTTGTATTGTTTTGATATTCAAACGTTTAGCTGTTTCAACTGCTTTGTATAACAAGTCAAAATCCGCCGTAGCAGCATAGTGCATACCTTTAAAATACAAGGCATTGGCATCGCTGTCGCCCGAGGCACTCATGGCTATCAGCACTTGACCTAAATCCAAATCTTTTTGAATCGCCCCGCACGTACCGACCCGAATGATGTTTTTTACGCCATAAGTGCTTATCAATTCGTTGATATAGATGCTCGCACTGCCCATGCCCATACCCGAGCCTTGTATCGAAACCCTTTTACCTTTATAATAGCCCGTGAATCCAAACATGCCTCTGACTTGATTGTAACAAACCACGTCTTCGAGCATCGTCTCTGCCACATGTTTGGCACGAAGCGGATCGCCGGGCAGTAAAACGGTTTCGGCTATCTCACCGACTTTAGCTTCTATATGTAAACTCGCCATGTTTTTTATAATGATGATTAATGAATGATAAATGATGAATCCCCTCAGTAAACTGCAATACAAAAATTTAATTCCCTAATTCCGAAGGAATTGAATATGAATAACCGTAGATAAAATCTACGGACGACCAAAAAGCCATTCCCCAACTCTGAAAGAGTTGAATATCAAATACTTAACGGCAATTTCCTTATTCAATTCCTTCAGAATTGAGAGATTTTACGTTGTTTATTCCGTAGATTTTATCTACGGTTATTCGTATTAAATTCCTTCGGAATTAGAAAAGCTCTTTTTTAGTTACTTTCTAAATTCATCCTTTTTAAGCACCATAAGGAATCCAAATGTTCTTAATTTGAGTGGCTTTTCTTAAAAAAGTCTCGCCTTCACCTTGCGCTTTGTCTGACCAGTTTCTGTATTTGCCATAACTGACCCAACTGCGTTTCATATTGTCAGAAGAAAGCAATTCAACTTTTTTACAACCTTCTTTGTTGCCAAAATACCAAATACCATCAATATTGTCGTGTTTGGCTAATTCAGTTGCCAATTCATCTTTTTTGCCTGTAATAATATTGACCGTTCCGCTTGGCACATCAGATGTATCTAATATTTGATAAAAATCAGTAGCCGAAAAAGGAGCCGTTTCTGACGGAATAACCACCACTTTATTACCCATCGCAATAGCAGGAATAACCGTTGAAATAAACCCTAACAAAGGCGATTCATCAGGACAAATAATACCCATAACGCCAATGGCTTCGGGCATCGCCAAAGTGACATTGCGTTGGACAGTGCTGTGTGCCGCACCGTCGTATTTATCGGCGTAAGCGGCATAAGTATAAATGCGTTCTATGGCTTGTTCAACTTCGTTTATAGCATCCGTTTTGCTCTGATTTGTCATTAAAACCAAGCGATTGGCAAATTCATCGCTTCTAATAGCCAAGTTTTCAGCGATATAATACAGCACTTGCGCCCGAGCATGACCTGTCATATTTGCCCAACTGCTGTTGGCATGAGCCGCTTCAACGGCATTTCTAATGTCTTTTCTATTGCCTTCTGAAACCTCCCCGATGTATTCACCCAACCTGTTTTTTATCCGAATGCTGTAACCACCATCAGGACGGGCTTGCTTGCCACCGACATACATTTTAGTCGTTCTGTCAATATCTGGTATTTTAATTTCAGACGCATTAAGTGCTTCATTACTGAGGGGGGGTAAAATCGGCGAGTCCGAAAATGATTCTTCAATTTTAGGTTTTGCATATTCATACAGACCCTCTTTGCCGCCCTCACGCCCAAAACCTGATTCACGATAACCGCCAAAACCCGAAGCGGCGTCAAACATATTCGTACAATTTATCCAAACTGTACCCGCTTTGATTTGCGGCGCCATGTCTAATGCCAAATTGATGTTTTCAGTCCAAAGGCTGCAAGCCAAACCGTAACGGGTATTATTTGCTAAAGCGACAGCTTCTTTATGCGTTCTGAAACTCATAGCGACCAATACAGGTCCAAAAATTTCCTCTTGTGCAATCGTAGAAGAAGGTGACACATTTGTAAACAAAGAAGGCGGATAAAAGTACCCCTCAGTAGGACACGCCCAAGAAGGTTGCCAAAGCGAACAACCCTCTGCAACACCTTGTTTTACCAATTCTTCAATGGTTTTAAGTTGAACATTGGCGACAATTGCGCCAATATCTATACATTTATCAAGCGGATTGCCGACTTTTAGTTGCTCCATGCGGCTTCTCAACTTTCTATAAAGTTCCTCCGCAATACTTTCTTGAACCAATAACCGAGAGCCAGCGCAACAAACTTGTCCTTGATTGAACCAAATCGCATCAACGACACCTTCTACAACGCTATCCAAATCAGCATCTTCAAAAACAATAAAAGGTGATTTTCCACCTAATTCCAACGATACTTTTTTACCCGTTCCTGCAATGGTTCTTCTGATGATTTTACCGACTTCCGTAGAACCTGTAAAAGCTATTTTTTGAACATATTTATGATTTACCAAGGCAGCACCTGTCTTGCCATCGCCCGTTATGATATTCACAACTCCTTTGGGCAATCCGACATTTTGACAAATTTCAGCAAAAAGCAACGCTGTTAAGGACGTAAATTCAGCTGGTTTCAGCACAACGGTATTGCCCATCGCCAAAGCCGGTGCAATTTTCCAAGACAGCATGAGCAAAGGGAAATTCCAAGGGATAATCTGCCCAATGACCCCAATTTCCTTGAAATCTTTCATTTCTGTATCCATCAATTGCGCCCAACCCGCATGATGATAAAAATGCCGCGCCACCAAAGGAATGTCAATATCTCTGGTTTCACGTATCGGTTTGCCATTGTCTATCGCCTCCAAAACCGCAAACAAACGGCTGTGTTTTTGGATTTGACGTGCAATCGCATATAAATAACGTGCACGTTGATGTCCGCCGATAGCCACCCATTCGGGTAAAGCATTTTTAGCCGCTTGAACTGCATCGTTCACGTCTTGCTCATTCGCCTCCGCAATTTTTGCCAATACTTGTTTATTCGAGGGATTGTAGGTATCAAAATAAACATTCGACAGAGGCGCATGCCATTCGCCATCTATGAACAACTGAAATATTCTACCGTGTGCATCAAGGAATTCATTGGCTTGTGCGGCACTCTCAGTAGCGGGTCCATAAGACATGGTGTTGTATATTTCTTTTATTGTCATTTTATTTTTTTATTTTCAATTTTTAGATTGTATCAAGGATTGATAATTGACTTAGCTTTTTGCCAATCTTTTAATTGATTTTCTAATTTTCTGTTTGCTAAACCAAGTCCGCCACAATGATAAAAAGCAAAAAGTTGAATGCCTTTTTCAAGTTGAATAGGGTTTTTATCTATCAAAATACCCAATTTTTCACTTGAAATTGATTTAGAATAAAGTAACTTCATTGCATACAAGGGCATTGCACCCAAAGTGATAATAATTTTTGGCTGTATAATGCTTATTAGTTCTTTGGTAAAATGGTCATTACTGTCTTTAATCCAACTGGTTTTAACACTACCTGACATTTGCTTTTTTTGACTGTCTCCTTTTATACCTAAAATTGCATTTGTAAAAAAAATAGGTTGCTTTACAGGATTATTTGGCAACCCTATATCAAAACCCAATTGACAGAATAAATTTTTTAAGTTTTTATTAGTGGGATTATCATCTCTATCCTTCCCTTTATTGTCATTAAAATAATTCACATCGCCCCAATCTTGTCCAATTACAAGTATTTTAGCATCTAAATTACCTTGCCATTGAGTCCATGCTCCAATTTCTGAACAGTCATAATTAAGGTTAACAGGGTTTGATAAACCTTCTGGAAAAATATGTCTTTTCCTTTTTTCAACTAAATCATTATATAATTTCTTTTTCATATTTCTAAAATATTGACTTTTAAATATTTAAGCAAAAATACTGAGGGGGATAAAACTAAGCCATTGGATGCCTATAACCCGCTGAATATCTGCCCGTTACATAATGCTCCAATTGTCTTTCAATATCGCCGAGTAAACTACTCGCACCGAATCTGAACAATTCAGGACAGAGCCATTCATCGCCCAATTCTTCTTTCATTAATATGAGCCAATCGAGGGCTTGTTTGGCTTTTTGAATGCCGCCTGCAGGTTTGAAACCGACTTTAAAGCCCGTCAATTCATGGTATGCCCGAATCGCTCGAATCATCACCAAACTAACGGGTAATGTGGCGTTGACACTTTCTTTACCTGTACTGGTTTTGATAAAATCAGAACCTGCCATCATGCTGACCCAACTGGCTTTCGCAACTTTCGTATATGTCGGAATTTCGCCTGTGGCTAAAATCGTTTTCATGTGGGCATCGCCACAGGCTTTGCGACACGCCGCCACTTCGTCATACAGTTCTTGCCATTTCGATTCAAGCACCAAATCACGGCTGATGACAATATCAATTTCTGTCGCACCCGCCGCTACAGACAATTCTATTTCTCTAATTTTTTCTTCAAATGAAATTTTTCCTGCTGGAAAACCTGTTGAAACGGCTGCAATAGGGATATTACTGCCCTCCAAAGCTTCTTTGGCAAACGTAATCAAATTGTGATAAACACAAACCGCACCTGTTTGGATATTGGCATCTGCCATACCCATTGCCTCCAACAAGTCCATGCGAACAGGCATTTTGGCTTTGGCACACAGCCTCGTGACGTTTCCTTTCGTATCATCGCCCGCCAAAGTTGTCAAATCAATGCAACTAATGGCTTTCAGCAACCACGCCGCTTGCCATTCTTTTTTGACGGTTCTCCGATTCGGCAAAGTTGCCGCACGTCGTTCAACGGCACTTCTATTGATATTGATGTTATCAAAAAAGGTTGCGTTAAAAGGAATGCCTTCGTTGCGAGGTATCTCAATAGCACTTTTCAAGTTCATTTCTTTCTTTTTGATATGCGTCATATCTCAAAATTTATTAAATTTTATTCTTTTGATAAAGAGGATTTTACCCCCCTCAGTATTTTGTTGGTTTTAACCTATATTTCACACAAACTGCTCAATAACCGTAGCGATTAATGTTTGCACTGATTGATGAGAATCCTTACTGAATTGCCCAGTAAACCGATTGGCAATGATACAATTGATGGTAATAGCTCGATGTCCCATCAGTTTAGATAAACCATAAATGCCTGACGTTTCCATCTCAAAATTGGTGATACGCATGTCTTCAAACCTAAACTTTGAGAGTTTTTCATTCAATTCTTTATCCATGACACCCAGCCTTAAAACCCTGCCTTGTGGTCCATAAAAACCTGTTGCTGTGGCAGTAATACCCGTGTGAAAACCCAATTTCTTAGCTTTTTCAATCAATGCTGTATCACCTTCTACTAAATACGGTTTGGGCAACTTTTTATCCCAATTGACCTGCTTGATGAATGATTCGATGAAAGGGTTATCTGAAAATGCTTCTGTATTTTCGTAATAATGCACCAATCCATCAAAACCCAATCCATGTGTACTGGCTAATAATGTATCTGCTGGAATATCGGCTTGCAGTGAACCAGAAGTACCTAATCGAATGAAAGTCAGTTGTTTATGATTAGTCTTTATTTTTCTTTTGACTAAATCAATATTTGCCACTGCGTCTAATTCGTTCACAACGATATCAATATTGTCCGTTCCCATACCTGTTGATATAACAGAAATACGTTTTCCGTTTTTAGAACCTGTATGCGTAACAATTTCCCTTTTTTGTGTTTTGAAATCAATATGGTCAAAGAAGTTTGAAACGACAGGCACTCTATCAGGATCGCCGACGAGGATAATTGTATCCGCCAAATTTTCAGGCAGTAAATTGCAATGATAGACACTGCCATTGGGGTTCAATATCAGTTCTGATGCAGCTAAATAGGCGCTCATAATTATGGTTTTATTTGAAAAAAGATGTAAAATAGCACATTACCGTAACAAAGTTGTGCTATATCAACCCAATATTTCCAAAAAGTAACTTTTTCCCTGCGTTTCAAAAGGAATATTCAAAGCTTCAGCAATCGTTGCGGCAATATCCGCAAATGAATGTCGAATACCAATATTATGTCCTGCTTTTACCGTGTGTCCATAATTTAATATCGGAATATATTCACGTGTATGGTCGCTGCCTGGCGCAGATGGGTCGTTGCCATGATCCGCCGTTATGATGAGCAAATCGTCTGATTTCAAATGACTTATCAAGTCGGGAAGATACGCATCAAATGCCATTAATGCCTTTGCATAGCCTTCAATATCGCGGCGATGCCCATAAAGCATATCAAAATCTACCAAATTTACAAAAACCAACCCCTCAGTATTTTCCTTAATTGCCTCAATCGTTACATGGATTCCCTCCTCATTATTAGCCGTTTTGATGTAGCGACTGATGCCTTTGCCCGCAAAAATGTCTTCTATTTTTCCAATCGCATAGACCTCTTTATTGTTTTTTACGAGCGCATCCAAAACCGTTTCAGGTGGCTGAACAGAAAAATCTTTTCGACGGCTCGTCCTTGTATAATTGCCCGAAGTGCCAACAAAAGGTCGTGCAATAACCCGCCCAACCTCATACTCTCCAACAAGCATATTTCTGGCAATTTGGCAAATTTCATATTGTTTTTCAATAGGAAAAACCTCTTCATGCATCGCTATTTGAAAGACACTATCCGCAGATGTATAGACGATTGGACATTGCGTTTTGACGTGTTCATCGCCCAAATCATTGATTATCGTTGTGCCAGATGCCGCATAATTGCATAAGGTTTTTGTGCCAATCGCCTTTTCAAATTGCGCCATAAACGCACTCGGAAAGCCATTTAAGAACGTCGGAAACGGTTTTTCAAGCACAACACCGCTTATTTCCCAATGCCCTGTCGTCGTGTCTTTGCCTGCCGATTGCTCCATGGCTTTACCAAAAGCGGCGGTCGGTGCTTCGGTTTTTTCCAACAAATTCGTCGCATCAATATTGCCCAAACCCATCGCTGTCAGATTAGGCAGATGCAGCGCGGGATAGTGTTTGGCAATATTTCCCAAAGTGTTGCTACCGCAATCATTATATATATGTGCATCTGGTAATTCGCCAATGCCCACACTGTCCAACACGATTAAAATCACTCTATTCATACTTTTTGGTTTTATTTGAATGTAAGCGCTTAGTTCAGACACGAATTTCGCTATTTTAGGGCTAAAAAAGAATCTTTTTCTTACCAAAAAAGATTCTTTTTTCTTACCAAAAAGGTTTAGTTTTGCTAAAAATCTATCAATTATGAGCTATGAAGTTAAAATATTAGATGAAAAGGTATTGAAATTGCTGCAATCTTTGGAAGAAATGCAGTTGATTCAATTTATTAAAAAAAATTCAACCGACCTCAATAAACCTCAAAACAGGAGTTTTGGAGGACGAATCTCAAAAGAAACAGCAGAGGATTTACATCGTCAACTTAACGAAATGCGAGACGAATGGGAACGTATTTGATGGATACAAATGTCAGTATTGACCTTTTAGGTGGGCTTCTACCAACAAGTGTTGTTAATTGGTTAGACAGACATATTGCTGATAAAGAAATTTGCATTTCTGTGATAAATGAAATTGAACTACTTGGATTCGATGCGCTTCCAAACGAGGTTCAAGACATGCAAGACCTTGTGAACAATACCATAATTTTTGAATTAACACGTGACATCGTTAATCAAACAATCGCTTTAAAAAAAATCAAAAAGATAAAATTACCTGATGCTGTTATTGCTGCCACTGCACTTGTCCATAATCTGACACTCATTTCCAGAAATAAATCTGATTTTAAGAATATTACAGGTTTGAATTGCCTTAACCCTTATACGGATATTTGACCCCCTCAGTATTACACCCAATATTTATAACAAAACAAATTATTTGTTTGAGAAGCAAAATAAGTTTAAATTTGAGCAAAAAATAAGTAAAGATGGATAAATTACAAATTCAATATGGTGTTCAAGGCAATGGCATGACATTTACTTTAGGTTATGACAATTATAATATGATTAAACAGATGTTTCCCAATGCACAACCCGCTAAACGTATTTTTGTAGAATACGATATGAAAACTGATTTTGAGCATTACCACGCTCATTTAGAAAAATATGTTTTTCCTGCCTTATTGGGTTTCCCTAATGAAGCGGACTTAAAACAATTTAAAACCATTGAATTTGTGAGAGGTGCAGGGCAAAAGGTAACACATAAAATTGAGCAAAACTATGCCGCGTAAAGATATTTATCATGAAAGTGTAAAAATCGCTTTGGAAAAAGATGGTTGGACAGTTATTGACGACCCTTTACAGATTGCAATTGATGAAACGACTCTTTTTATAGATTTAAGTGCTGAACCAACGTATTTTGCAGAAAAAGAAGGAGAACAAATTGCCATTGAAATTAAATCCTTTCGTTTGCAATCCTCCATCACAAGTCTTTATGAAGCATTGGGCAAATATTGTATTTATAGAACAGCATTGCGATTAGACCAATCTCCTTTTGAACTTTATTTAGCTGTACCAGAACCTACTTATGATACTTTTTTTCAACGAAGGCTTGTTCAAGAAACGATATTTGAATACCGTGTTAACTTTATTATCTATAACTTTGATTCAAATACAATTGTCAAATGGATAAAACAATAAAATATCAAGAAGCCATTATAACATTGCTTCACGAATTTGCCGAATTTTGGCGTTCCTCACGTGGCGTTAAAAATCAAGTCGTTGCAGATAAAGAGCAGCATATCTATCAACTCAATATGTTTGGTTGGCAAAATGGTAAAGTTTATGTTCACCTTGTCGCTTTTCATATCGAAATTATTGACGGTAAAGTGTGGGTTCACCAAAACAATACAGAAGCGATGATTGCTGATGAATTGATGGAAAAAGGTATTGCCAGAGAAGACATTGTTTTAGGCTTTTTGCATGAACGCGATAGAGCTTATTCTGATTTTGCAGTTGCTTGATTTTACACCGTTTTTGGATAATTTTCAAGACTTTCCGATTATTGAGCATTAATTATGTGCCTACAGTATGAAGACATTTTTTTTAGGTCTAAGCTTGCTTGAAACAGAAATGTTGGTATCTAATATTTATAACTTGTTAACTCTCAAATAATCTACAACAATTTCAGAGTTAAAAACACTAAACCCAACTCTTTCGCCATATAAAGATAATTTTTCAGTCGTGAATATTTTTGAGCCATTGATGTAAAACTCTGCAGTATTTGATTTATTTCTTATTAATATCTCGTTAAAGTCATTTTTATTTATATTTAAGTTGCCTTCCCAGTTGATTAAAGCGTCAATATTATTACTGTTCCTTTGCAATCCTATAAAAAGCTGTTTTGAATTATTCAAATAAGCTACAATACTATTATTTTTATCA
>JAYSQG010000536.1:0-6173 GCA_043721685.1 Saprospiraceae bacterium
TATGAAAAATAATGCCTCGATAAAGTAAAAAACGACGAATCATGATGAGTATCTCGTCTTCTACTTGAAACTCAAAATGTAAGATGAAATCCTTATCACGGTCCTCATGCAGAATCCGTTTTAAAAAATCAGATTCCCGTTCAAGCGTAACTTGGAGTTTATCTTTAAATTCTTCTGATTCTTTAATGTAAATACCTTGTTATTTTTAAAAAAATGAAAATAGACCGTTGACATTTTCTTTTATGATACGGTCAATATAGTTCGCCATAAGTTTCGTTGTTTTGTTTACCATGCAAATATAAAAAGCATTGTTCGATTAACAAAATGTTGATAAAAATATTTTTTGTTTAAATTTATTTTAAAAAAATACGTGTTATGAAGCTATTTCGGCTCTTTTTTATCCTTTTTATCTTTTCATTTGAAACAAATTCTATTAATGCACAAATCACGCAAACCATTCGTGGACGTGTATTGGACGCTGAAACACAAAAGCCACTCGTTGAAGCTGCTGTCGTTTTGGACGCTGAAAACGTAAAAACAACCTCTGATACTGAGGGGGTGTTTCGTTTGGAAAAAATACCTGTTGGGCGACACATTTTGCGCGTCAGCTTCGTCGGTTTTGAAACCCTCGTTGTGCCTGATATTTTGTTAGAATCAGGAAAGGAGATAGTGCTTGATATAGCACTTAAATCATTGACAATCAATACAGAAACGCTTGTCGTGACCGCACAACGTGAACAGTATTTTGACCCCATCAATGGCATTCGGAACGAGCGTTTGAGCCGGTATCCTGCCACTTTTAATGACCCTGCACGGCTCATTACCTACTTGCCAGGGGCGGCAACGACGAATGACCAAGGCAATAATATCAGCGTGCGTGGTTCATCGCCTAATATGGTTCAATGGTATTTAGAAGGTGCGGAAGTAGTGAATCCAAACCACTTATCTAATGCAGGTACTCGCAGCGACCAAGCAACGGTGAATGGCGGCGGTGTGCTGATTCCGGGCTTTAATGTGATGGCTGGAACACAACTTCATAAGGGCGCAATGTCGTCAGATTTGGGCGGTGCGTTGACTTCTGTCATGGATATAGGGATGAGAAAAGGCAATAATGAACGTCGAGAAACGCAACTAAGCATCGGTCTTGTTGGTATGGAAGCGGGTACTGAGGGGGCATTTTCTAAGAATTCCAAAGCCTCTTATTTGGTGCATTATCGCTATTCAACAATTGGTTTACTGGCGAAAATGGGCGTTCCATTAGGTGATGAAGAGATTCAATTTCAAGATTTAAGCGTCAATTTGAACTTTCCAACTAAAAAAGCAGGTAATTTTAACGTCTTTGGTATCTATGGCGCAAGTGAAAATGTGTTTACGCATTTACCAAATCGGACAGATTGGAAAGTGGATAAAGACAGCCAAGACATTGCTTTTACAAACAAAATGGGCGCAATCGGTGTGCGACATGAACTGAATATCGGACAGCGTGGACGATTGTCGACGGTGGTTGCTTATTCTGCTTTGGAAAATGAACGTTCTGCCGTCGGTTTTTCTTTGAATAATGTGGCTGTTGTTGTGCGCAGTGTTAATAATCAACCGTCAAAATTGTTTTTGAAATCTGTTTACAATCAAACGTTGAATGCTAAACAGAACCTGAAAATGGCTTTTGTGGCTCGGAAAGATGATTTTGATTACACTCAAACCTATAAAGCGGGTCAAACAAATGATACGCGAGTAGCTGAACGGTCAAGTTTGTGGTTGCAACCATCTGTTGAATGGCAAGGTAAATGGACGGAAAACTGGTCTACAGACTTGGGTTTGCGCTTGGTTCAGTGGAATAATTTGAAGGATAGCAAACAAAATCAAACGAATTTTGAACCAATAGCTGATGTGAAATATCTTTTTGCGAATAGCTCAAATTTGACGCTTGGATATAGCCTTCAAAGCCAAATGGTGTCGCCTATGTTCTCTGTACCTGCGGAAATATTTTCGCCAATAGCCTTCAATATTGAGAATATTACAAAATCGCATAACATCAATTTGACTTACCATTTCAAACTGTCAAAAAATATTTTGGCAAATGTTGAGGCATATTACCAATCTATTTTCAATGCCTCTTATGCGACTTTGAATAGTTTTGACGCTATCACTGGTAATTTCGGTAAAACCGATAAAGGACGGAATATGGGTATCGAAATTGATGTACAGCAACAACTCAATAAAGGTTTTTACTGGCGTGCTAACGTCTCTATTTATGATGCAAAATACAATAATGGTTCACAATGGTTTGATACACACTTTAATGGACATTATATTTCTAACGCATTGGTTGGTAAAGAATGGACAATGGGTTCTTTAAAAAACCGCTTTTTAGGTGTGAATTTACATACGATACTGAGGGGGGGCTATTTCGATTTTTATGCTCAACAAAACTTAAAAGACTATTTCAGAACGGATTTGAATGTCTATTGGAAACGCAGTCATGCCCGTTATTCTTCAACTGTTCAGTTGGATTTACAAAATGTAAGCAATCAACAAAATGAAGGGTGGCAATATTTTGACCGTCTTCAGGGTAAGGTTTTGACGAATTATCAATTGGGTTTGATTCCTAATTTGGCTTATAAAGTGGAGTTTTGAGCTACGAATTGCACGAATTTTACGGATTCAACTGATTACGACTTATATTAGTTGAATTCGTAAAATCCGTAGCTCATTAATAATTGAAACGTATTTGAAGATAATACAGAATTTTATTTTGTTTCCATTTCATATAGGTTGCTTTGAAGCAAAACCTCAAATTATCCCCGTATTTTTGCACTAAAAATTAAAAAAATGAGCAATTTAAATACACCCGAAACCCGCACACTTGCTGCTAAAAAACGTATCGCTCTCATAGCACATGACAATAAAAAGCCAGAACTTATCGAGTGGGCAATATATAACAAAACAATTTTAGCCAATCACGAACTCTACGGCACTGGCACAACAGGACGATTGATTGAAGAAGCTTTGGAACAACCTGTTATTCGTTTATTGAGTGGTCCGTTAGGTGGCGACCAACAAATCGGCGCGATGATCGCTGAAAACCGCATTGATTGTATGATTTTCTTTTGGGATCCGATGGAAGCGCAGCCACATGATCCCGATATCAAAGCCTTGTTGCGCTTGGGTGTTGTGTGGAATATTCCTTTCGCTTGTGACCGTGCGACTGCCGATTTTTTGATGACTTCACCTTTGATGCACGAGGAATATGAGGTGCGACTGCCGAATTATGCGACGTATTTGAAGCGGAGGGTTTAAATCTTTGGTTTGGTTTCTAAAAAATTGTAATTTTTGAATACGACAACCATCATTGCCCTCATATAATGCCCCCTCAGTAAAAAGCATTATACTTGAATGATAAAATATTTTAAAGATGACTTTGTAAAATCATAAATCAATGAGAAACAACGAATTAATACCATTTTCAGGTGAAAAAATTAGAAAAATTTGGTATGATGACCAATGGTTTTTTGCCGTTTCTGATGTCATTGGTGTACTAACCGATAGTAAAGCACCTAATAAGTATTGGAGTGCCTTAAAAAAACGTGAGCCACAGGTATCTACAATTTGTAGAACCCTGAAACCCGTTGCGATGGACGGTAAAGGATATCCGACGGATTGTGCCAATACAGAAGGCATTTTTAGGATAATCATGTCTGTACCATCACCTAATGCAGAGCCTTTGAAGTTGTGGTTAGCCGAACAAGGCAAACGAGCGATTGAAGAAGCCGAAAATCCTGAATTGTCGTTTGAGCGCATGACAGAGATTTATAGAGCCAAAGGACACGATGAAAAATGGATTAAGGAGCGCATACAGTCCATCAATACACGCAAACAATTGACCGATGAATGGAAAAATAGAGGCGTAAAAGAGGGACAGGAATACAGTATTTTAACGGCAACCATCGCAAAGCATACTTTTGGTTTAACGCCTTCGGAACATAGTAAACTGAAAAATTTAGAAAAAGAAAACTTAAGAGACCACATGACTCCCTTAGAGTTGATTTTCACTTCATTGAGTGAAGAGGTTACGCGCCAAATTGCGATAAATGATAATGCAAAAGGCTTTCATGAAAACCATGATGCTGCCGTTCAAGGTGGCACTTTTGCAGGGAATGCACGGGAACGATTGGAAAAAGAGAAAAATGTTAAAGTGATTTCAAGTGAAAATTATTTAGGCTTAAAAGGAAAAGATAAACCCGAAGAACTTTCTTAACTACATGACAGCCAAATACTTAGCACCGCTAAGTAGCTACGAACTTCCTTAAAATTTGAATTTTATGCGAAAAGGTTTTATTTTCGATATGGACGGCACAATGGTGGACAATATGATGACGCACCACCGTGCTTGGCAAATTAAATTACGTGAATTGGGTTTGGAAATGTCGCTCGAAGAAGTGCATCGAACCATTCATGGAAAAAATGAGGAAATCATTGAACGGCTTTTTGGCGACAGATTTACGCCCGAACAAAGGCGACAAATCGCTTGGGAAAAAGAAGAACGCTACCGTCAAGTTTTTCTACCCGAACTGAAATTGATAGACGGTTTAGAAGCCTTTTTAACCGATTGTTTATCCAAAAACATACCCCTCAGTATCGGCACGGCAGCACCTCCGGGCAATGTCAATTTTGTGATGGACAACCTCAATTTGCACCCTTTTTTCAAAAAAGTCGTCAATTCTGCTGATGTTTCTCATGGAAAACCCAATCCCGAAGTGTTTGAAAAAGCGGCGGCGGGCATCGGCATACCCCTCAGTAATTGCCTCGTTTTTGAAGATTCACCGATTGGTGCAAGAACGGCTTTTAATGCGGGTTGCCCTGTTATTGTTGTGTTAACAACGCATCAAGAAGGGGAATTTACTCATTTGTCTAATGTTGTGAAGTTTATAAATGACTATACTGAATTGACTGTTGAGGAGGTATTGGGGTTTATAGAAACAAACAATACAGTTTCGCTTTTATCAAACGTTTCTTGAAATAGTGAATGAAAACGACCAATATTTAAGCGAATTTTTATCATTTTGAAAGAAAAACAGTAATTTTGAAAAAAAATTAAAAGATGCTACAAAATGACCTTTTAGCTCGTATCACTTCCCATCCTGATATTTGTCATGGTAAACCCGTTGTGCGGGGATTGCGCTATCCTGTCCAAAATATACTTGAATTGTTGGCTTCGGGTATGACACATTCAGAAATACTTGAAGATTATGAAGACTTGGAAGAGGACGACCTTTTGGCTTGCTTGCAATTTGCAGCCCGACTAACACAAGTTAAAAACATTACACAACTGTTAGCGGCATGAAATTCATTGTTGATGCTCAATTACCAAAGTCTTTGGCTCGTCTTCTTGTTTCATTGGGGCATGATGCGATACATACCTTAGACTTGCTTTTGAAAAATGCAACAGGAGATTCTTATATCAATCAAATCTCAATACAACAGGAACGAATTGTTATCAGTAAAGATTCAGACTTCTTTGACACTTTTCATGCTAAAAAAGAACCTCATAAGCTACTCTTTTTGACTGTTGGTAATATCCGAAACAGCCAACTTTTAGCACTTTTTTCTCAAAATATTGATATAATTGTTCGTGAACTCACACACTCTGATGTTGTCGAAATGAATACGACTGCCATCATTGCGCTCATATAATGCCCCCTCAGTAAAATCTGTTATTTTTGTGATTAAATAAAGAAAGTTGAACCCAATTTAGGTTCAACTGAAAATGAAATCCGTTGGCGAAAGAAGAAGGCTGATGAACTGCTTTTTGATAGTGAAATCCCAATAATTTCAAGTTTTCATATTCTTGAAGAAGTAGAAATTTAAAAAAAATGGAAAATATTAAATCCGTTAATATTCAAAATATTGGTGTCAATCTTGAAAAGATAGGTGACTTATTGTACCATGAAGGTCCATTATTGTCGCTTTTTCAAGATAGAAATAAGCCAAAAAATTATTATATCTATAAATGGTCAGACAGCGATGAACAATGTAATCGGTGGTTGGTTTTCCCTGTGAGTACAGAAAATTTAAGAGGTTTTTTGTACCAAGAATTGTCTCTTAAAAATTTAATTTTTAAAAATTCTTATGTCTTTTTGATTGATATTAACATTGAACTTGTTCTATTTCATTGT
>JAYSQG010000537.1:0-22908 GCA_043721685.1 Saprospiraceae bacterium
CACCAACTCACTTTTGGTGGCAATAATGCGGAAGCATATTGGTCGCCCAATAGCAAGTCGGTGACTTTTCAATCCGATTATAAAGGCTGGGGCGTACAATGCGACCAAATTTTTAAGATGGATATCAAAAAAGCGTTGCGGGATACGGCTTACCGTCCTAAAATGGTTTCTACTTCGTTAGGTCGCACGACTTGCTCATATTTTATGCCTGATGGTAAGCATATTTTGTATGCCTCGACGCATAAAGGTGGCAACGCATGTCCGCCACCTCCAGCATCAGATTCAAAAAAATATTTGTGGGCAGTGTATGCTGATTTTGATATTTTTATAGCGGACAAAAAGGGAAAAATCGTCAAACAACTCACAAATACTGAGGGGTATGACGCAGAGGCAACAGTCTCACCTGATGGCAAAAAAATCGTTTTTACTTCTGACAGAAGTGGTGATTTAGAATTGTGGACGATGAATATTGATGGTTCTGACCAACGCCAAGTAACTTTTGGTTTGGGTTATGACGGTGGTGCGTTCTTTTCACCAGATTCTAAAAAACTCGTTTTTCGATCCAGTCGTCCAAAAACGGATGAACAAGTGACTGAATACAAGGACTTTTTGGAAAAACACCTCGTCGCACCGACCAATATGGAAATTTATACTGCCAATGTGGACGGTTCTGATTTGAAACAAATAACGCATTTGGGCAAAGCGAATTGGGCTCCTTTTTATCATCCTTCTGGTAAAAAAATCCTTTTTTCTTCCAATCATCATTCGACAAGAGGCTACGATTTTCAATTGTACATGATAAACGAAGACGGTACAGGTTTGGAACAAATCACAACAGACAGTTATTTCAATGCCTTTCCGATGTTTTCTCCTGACGGCAAACGTTTGGTTTGGTCGTCAAATCGCAGAAATTGGGGAACACGGGATACCAATATGTTTGTAGCGGATTGGGTGGATTAATGTGCAGTTAAAAATGTGCCAACAACCAGTTTTTTGTTGCCGAAAGCATCAATCGAGTATTGTTTTTTTTGAAACCTTTTATCATTTGGCTTTGGAAATAGTGTTTTTTTGAAGAAAAACCTTGTGTGAAAGTCCTTTGGGCGTTCAAAAGAGCGTCTTCGATAGATGTTTCTTTTCCTACATGAAATTGATTGATACACAAAGTGGCATCAGATAAAAAATGAGCATCGGAAGCGACATACGCAGGTTTGCCCAATTTTTCCGCTAATTCAAGGGCGGCTTGATTGGCTTTGGATGAACTTCTGGCGTTAAAGATTTCAATAGCATCAGCCTGTTGCGCTAAAAAATCTATGCGTGAATGACTGATGTAAGGATGTGGCAATAAAACCAAACCGCCTTGTTGCTTGATGGCTTTAATCACTTCTTCTGCTTTTGCCCATCTGATTTCTTCGGTCAAATTTAAACCGATAATGTCCCCACAGTCGGTTTTATATTCTGCGCCAATGACTACTTTTATAGCGTTTCCATACCGTTTTTGAGCGTAAGAGTGAGCTTCTTGCGCACCTTTAATCGTATCGTGGTCGGTGATACACAATATATCTATGCCGTTTTTGATAGCTAAATCCACCAGTTTTTGGGGCGCTGTTAAGCAATCAAACGAATATTTTGAATGTAAATGGAAGATGGCTTTCATCTTTTAGTTTGTAAATACAGAAATACAGAATGTTATTTTAGTCCGTTTATATGAGCGATTTTTTGTCATTCTGAACGAAGTGAAAGAATATTAATATTAATATTTAGATTCTTTCACTTCGTTCAGAATGACAAAAATGGCGTAAAATAGCTTTTAAAACAGGTAAAAAACCACTCGAAATTAAGAAAAGACTTGCTAAGGGGTCACGCCAAGTTAAGTTTGAATGTGTTTGAGGACTAAAAAAATCCTTTAATACTTCTTTGGTTTTGCCACGTTTTATTCCATTCAATAAATCTCCATTCATCAACCATGAGAAGCGGATATTGCGTTTATACTGAGGGGGGCGCAAAAGTGTTTTACCAAATGTCAAATCAACAAGCGGCACGGCAAAATCGGCATTTGCGGCTACACAAAGGTCATAAGAACCCCAAAATTTAGGATTTACTTCAAGCAATCGAGGTTCGCCTTTTACATCAAATTTAAATTCAACCATGGCGACACCATGCCAATTTACGGCAGATAAAATACGTTGACCATATTGTCTAAGTTGTTCATTGTCAATACTTTCGGCACAACACGAAGCACCGCCTTCAATTGGGTATTCACGTAAACGGAGGTGCATAAATTCTTGTTTTAATTGACCTTTATCGTAAAGTGCAAAATAACCTGCGCCTTGACCACTGATAAATTCTTGAATTGTGAAAGCTTCTTTTGCGCTTTGAAATGATTCAAAAAATGAATAAAAATCGTTTTCGTTTTGAGCATAAGCGATGCGGTTGTGTCCTTCTATTGATTTTTTAAAAACAATAGGAAAGTCTAATTGATTGAGACATTCCGTAGCTTCGTCCTTTGTTTTAGGTGCAAAAGTTTTAGGTACAGGAATATCGAGTTGACGTGCTAAATCATGCGTTAATTGCTTGTTTTCAAAGATTTTGAAGGCAGAAAGGTGTGCTAAGGGTAGTTTTGTATATTGCCGAATATCATCTGCACATTCAGCTAACCAACCCGTAACAGGATAGCCAACAGGCAAAACAACATCATAAGCGTGTTTTTTCAAAATGTCTAAAAGTTGGGCAACATATTTTGATTCATCATCTGTTTGTGCAATTATGTGCCGATGACGACAATATTTTGAGAAAAAACCAACACTCAACGCATGGTGCGAAACAATGCCCACTTCATAACCCGCTGCACCCAAACTGCGTGTAATTGCCAAAGTCTGTTTGTAAGCACCATTTGTCAATAAGATTTTAAACATATTTGATAATGACTTTTTATATTAAACCCAATTGCCTTTTCACGAATCCTGCACGATGGTTTATCGGTTTTTTAGCGCATCATTTGCAAACTGATTTTGTCGTGACGGACAAAGATAGTGTTGAGGAACGAAATCCCGATACAATCGGGAAAGGGGTGGTAAAAATCAGTGACGAAGTAGATTCTGATGTACCGATTGCTTTTTCATTTTATGAAAAAATCGAAAAAGCTATTTTTAGTCACCCATTGCATTTTGGTAAAGAACCTTTCATTTTAACAAATGAAGGACGGATTGATTACATAGCTACCATTTTTTATATGGTTAATTGTTTGCAAGAATATGATGCTAAAAATGAGGATTTGGGCAAGTACAATCGCTTTAAATTTGAAGCCAGTTTTCAAGCGAAATTTGGCATTATTCGAGAAAATAGGGTGAGTGAATTGATTGAAAATTTTGTAGAAAACGTGCCTATACTGAGGGGGGCATTTTCACATAAAACGACTCGACCTTCTCGCATTTTTTTGACACATGATATTGATTCGCTTTACAGTTCTTTTTTTCAAGATGGTTTATGGGCAATAAAAAAGGGGCGAATTGATGTGTTAATACAATTGATTTTCAATGAGTTATTGCGAAAGACAGCTTATTTTAATATTGATAAAATGTTGAAAATTCATTCTGAATACGATATGAAAAGCACCTTTTTTTGGATAGCAACAAAAGGCAGAAGTACTGATGGTATTAAAAATGCAGATTATAGTTTGACTAATAAAAAGGTGCAAAAAACACTTTCAGATATTCAAAATAACCAATTTGATATCGGTTTGCACAAAAGCTCCTTGGATTTAAGTTTTGAAACAGAATTTGAACGATTGCCCCAAGCGCATATCAAGGCAAATCGCTACCATTTTTTGCGTTTTCAACTGCCTAATGCTTGGCAAACGATGTCTGATGCGGGTGTGAAACTTGATGCCAGTTTAGGTTTTGCAGACCAATATGGATTTCGCAACAGTTATGGTTTGCCGTTTCGCCCTTATGATTTTAGGACAGGTACGACGATGCCGCTTATTGTTACGCCTTTGAATATTATGGACGGCACTTTATCGGGTTATATGGGTATCGCAGAAGCTGAAATTTCGAGACATATCCTTGATTTTTTTGAAAAAAACAAAGAAAACAGTGTTTTAGGTGTGCTTTGGCACAATACGGAGTTTTCTGAATTTAAGTATTTGCCTTATTTGAAAATTTATAAAGAGATATTGACTTTTGTTTTTGAATCGAAAATGGAGACAATAACGGCAAAGGATATTGTGAAAATGTTTTGAATACTGAGGGGTACAGATTTAGGAAATCTATAAGATTTCCTAAATCTTTTTTAAAAGGATTCATCTCTGAATCGGATAAATCACCTCCTGCCGTCCATCAATATACCGAAATGTTTTGCCATCATAAAAACCATCTTGTTCCAGCATAAAACGGAGGATTTTGCCGCCCCATTCAGGTATTTCAACAGCTGCATTGAGTTCAATGGAATACGCTGTGTTTGGAAACAAAGGGTAATCACCAGCACCAATTGTTATTTTTTGATTGTCCCACATACCGATTGTGGGTCCTGCGGCGTGACCATGAAAACCAATCGGGTGCGTATAAATAGTACCATTTATGCCTTCTTTTTTAGCTTGCGCCAAGGCATCCGCCAATATTTGATTGCCTGTTTTGCCAACCGTAAAATTTTCGGTCAAAATATCTTGTAGCCGATTGGCTTGTTTGAAGCCTTTTTGAAGGTAAGCGGGAACTTCTGTTTCGCCGCTGCGAAGGACGTAGGCGTGTTCCTGCATATCGGTATTGAGTCGTAAATAAGTGATGCCGAAGTCCACATGCAATAAATCGCCAGGCATAATGACTTCTTTGTCAGACCTTTTTGAGAAAGAACGGAGGTGGTCGAACCGTGCAGTGTCCTGTCGTTGAATGGATACTGAGGGGTGGAACCATGTATCAAAACCCAAATCTCTAACACGTTGCCGATACCACCAAACGAGGTCTTCGGTTGTCGTTACACCTGCTTGAATGGCTTTGTCGGACAAACCTTCACGGAGGATTTGATGAGCAATATGAGCAATTTGTTCATACAAAACCATCTCGTTTTCAGAACGTGTTTCGAGCCACGAGACAGCTAATTTTTCAGCACTAACAACCCGATTTTGATACTCTTTTGGTAGTTTTTGCATCATTTGCTCATATTCATGGTGACTCAAACCGTCGGCATGACCATAATTGGGTGATACATTGATGCCTATTTTCATCGGATTGCGCTCTTTTATGGTTTCTATGAGAGCATCCCATTGGTCGGGATAAACATTCAGATTCCAAGAGGCTTTGAGTAAACCGACATCATACCGCGCAATAGCCATTTTTTCAACACCTAAATCAGGACGGTTTGCCAAAGGGTTTTGAAAATCACGTCCTGATTTATCAAAAAAGACCATGACGGTTCTGCGACGTGCGGACAGCCATTCGGCGGGCAACATCGTCTTCATAACAGGGTCTTCGTTGTATTCCCTTGAAATCAGAATCCACATATCAATCCCTTCGCGGCGCATGAGGTGGGGTAGGAGGTGGTCAAAACGGTCGGACAACATATTGTCAATGACTTCTGCCCGTTCACGTTCTGACAATATTTTTGGATAAGCGGTTGTTTGCGCTTGCGCTAAAAAAGCTGCAACAAGGAAAATAAAGGTTAGGTTTTTCATTGTGTCGTCTATTTTTTGGGTAAATATACTGAGGGGGGGCGAAAACCCATAATCTGTTTAAAAAATTTGGTCGAACAACTGCTTGATGTTGCTCGACCAAATTTTTCAAATGATTATATTCCAAAGATTTAAAGCAAGTTTTTCTAAAACTTAGCCCTTTTCTTCATCAATTACTGAGGGGGTATCTGTGAAAACAACATTTCGATAAACATCATCAACGGACAATTCAAAAGGTATGGTTTCTAATTTGAAAGTGCCTTCTGTGATAATATCGCTGATTTGCCAACGTCCTTTTTCATCTTTAAAGAATTGTTCAATACAGCGTTCTTTTTGAGAAACGATGATATATTCTTTCATGCTCGGTGTTTGGCGATAAGAACGGAACTTGTCACCTCTATCAAAACTCTCTGTCGAATCGGACAAAACTTCAATAATAAGCGTTGGATTTGCCAAATTATCGCCTCTTTCATCGTCATAATAGGGTTTTCCATCAACAACAACGAGATCGGGATAGAGGTAGTTTTTGTACGTTAAGTAGCTCACAGTTCGCATATCGTTTGCATAGATACGCTGATTTGTATTATGCTGATAGGCTTGATTTTTAAGGATAAAAGTCAAATTAGCATTGATTTCATTGTGATTTGGAGAGCCGCCTGCCATAAGTCGTAATTTTTGGTTAAAAAATTCATATTTCGGAGACAGTTCTCTGGGACCCGAACGCTGCATTTTAAGGTATTCTTCCGCAGTCATTTTATCTTGTGGTGCTAATACAGTCATCATATTTTTAAATTTTTTGTAAAAATAAAAGGTTTTTGCCTAAAAAACAACTGTTTTAAGTCAATACTGAGGGGAATTCAAAATTAGTAAAGCTAATAGTCAACTTAAAAATCCATTCTAACCCTCAAATTAACCCTACGTGAAGTCAAATAATTCGGTATCGCAAACTGCGTGTTATATATCGTTTTTATCCACGTTTTTGATGCTTCATTCGCTACGTCCATGAGATTAAAAATCTCTAAACTTGCCCATGTTTGACGTGTAAAACGGAGAAAATGATTGGGCTTTCTGCCTTTCCATGCTTCGTCATACATCAAAATAGAGAAACCTAAATCCACACGATGATAGGGCTTTAAACGGTAAGTATTCCTAAATTCGACGTTGTTACCTGGGAAACCAAACGGCAAACCTGTGCCAATTGTCGTATTCAAGTGCATCTTAAAATTCTTATTTTTAGGCAAATAGTCTTGAAAAAACACGGAAAGAGTTAAAAATTGGTCTGTCGGACGCGGCACATCGGCTACGGGCTTGCCTGTTGGGTCGCCTACATCTCTTGCGCGATGCTGTACGCCATTGAGCGACTCACGCGCTCGTAAGAACGATAAATTTATCCAAGACTCTGCGCCCGGGACGAACTCGCCATTGATACGCATATCCCAACCTGTGATATAACCTGTTGCATTGTTTTCACCTGCATATCTAATGCGCACGTTGTCAATGTCATAGGTAACTAAATCCCATAATTTTTTATAATAAATTTCAGTAATCAAGCGGAAAGGGATACGCCTTAAATTACCAATGGAAAAGTCATAAGTCAGACCTGCAACGACTTGTGCCGATTTTTGTGCCAAAACATCTTGATTGACAGTGCCGTTTGGACGACGCAATTCACGGTAAAATGGTGGCTGATAATACATGCCACCCGACAAGCGAAATGACACGTCTTTTTCCCAATTCAAAGGCTTATAAGCCATTTGCAGACGAGGTGTTACGAAAGCCTCTTTGTTCAAATCCCAATAGGCTGCACGAACGCCTAATGTTGCTTGAAATTCACCAACGGAATCTTTGCGCCACGTCAATGTATTTTGAACGAAGGACGTAAAACGATTGGAAGTCAATGAGTTCTGCGTTTTATAGACGTTTTTGACCAGCAATTTTGTCGTATCAAAAGGCAAAGAATACAAGGCAGAGTCGAGGCGTTCCCACTCATTTATTTTGTCTTCAATTTGTTCTGATTGGTATTTTACGCCCCATTGTAGGAAACTGGTGGCTTTTACTGAGGGGTGCTTAGTCGCCAATTGCACTTCATAACCGCCTTTATGTTCCACGTTAGTGACTGCGCCCCAAAGGGTATTTCGGACGAATTGATGTTGTGTACCTGTACCTAAAGTTGAAACAATAGAACCTGCATTATCTTTGTTTGGATTGGTTTCAATTTCACCAATCAAGTAGTCGCCGATGATGTCAATGCCTTCAACTTCACGGGTTTGAAAGCGAGAAGCAAGGAATTTTAAGAAAAAAGGATTCTTTTTACGGTCTGGCAAATAGGTCAACGAAACGCCACCCATGCCATTTGAAAACTGGTCGCGTTCCTTTCCTTCAAAGGCAGTCCGCACGCCCAAAGTAAAATTAATCAAGCCAAAAGCCGCTTCACGAGAGCGTGGAACAAAATTGTAAACGCTTTCGTTGTAGTTTGCCATAACGCCAATTTGCCATGAACGGCTTAGGTCATAAGTCAAATACGCTTGAATATCTGCAAAATTTGGGACGTATTCACCTTTTAAATCCAAAGAACCTAACAGCAATCTTGTTGTCTTGTAACGTGCGCCAACTAAATAACGGAAGCGACGATAGCCGTCTTTGCCATCCAATCTTTTAGAGCCTTCAACGTGTGCCGAACCACCTAAAAAACTGGCTGCGGCAGACATCCGAAACGAATCAGGACGCTTGTATTTAATATCCAAAACAGAAGACATTTTATCGCCATATCGCGCTTCAAAACCACCTGATGAGAAAGACAAATCACGCATCAAATCGGCATTGGCAAACGTCAAGCCTTCTTGTTGTCCTGCCCGAATGAGTTGTGGACGATAGATTTCAAAGTCGTTGACATACACCAAGTTTTCGTCGTAATTGCCACCACGCACCTGATATTGCGACGTTAATTCACCACCAGCACCCGAATTTGTACCCAAAGCGATATGAGGCAAAACAGCTTCAAGGTTGCCGGTTGTGGTTGGCAACATTTTGAAGTCCTTCACATCTTCACGCACCATACCATTGTCTTTCAAACGGCTGTCTTTGATAATCACCTCTTGTTGGGAGGTCGAAGGCACAAGCACCACATCAATGCGCCGTTGCGTTTCATCACGCATCGGTTCGATATTGATTTTTCCTTCTTTGTAACCGACGCGACTGATTTGTAGGATAACGGCACGTCCAGCTGGTACTTTTATAGAGTATTCACCTGCAGCGTTGGTCTCGACATTGCGGTTTGTTTCTTTGATGAAAACAATGGCAAATTCAATGGGCGTATTTGTACCCCCCTCAGTAACAGTACCAAAAATAGTCGCTGAATTTTGGGCATTAAGAGAAAAATGAAAAATGAAAAATGAAAAGAGTGTTAATATTTTTTTCATAAAATATTGATAGTCATTTATTTATCAAAAGGATTATTTTTGTTTTTACATGAACGTGCAAAACTACGAAAAAGATACAATGCGAGGCTTCAATAACGTCTGTTACTGAGGGGTATCGATCATCACTACAACGCTTTTCAAATAAATAGATAATATTTTTTGTTTTTCGTCAAAGGACTATTTGTTGCAAAATGTTATTTTTAGCGGTTCAATTACCCCCCTCAGTATTTTTGGCTATTTTAGCTTTTTTCGTTCTCTGACAATTTTTGTGGTTAACAAAAGTTTGACAATTTTTCAAAATAATTAGAGATATAACTAATTGATTTTAAAATAGTTATACTCAAATACGGGGAGATTTTTTTCAAAAAAAAATCGTTTTTAAAACTAAAATATTACAATTTCAATTAAAAAAAGCAATATGAAAAAAGGATTATGGAGCTTTCTCGCTTGCGCATGTATTATCTTTCAAGTTCATGCACAAAAACAAAAAGTGATTTTAGATTGTGATTTAGGTGATGACATTGACGATGCTTACGCTTTGGCTTTGCTGTTGTCGAGTACAGATAAATTCGAGATTTTAGGTATCACAACGTGCTACGGACGGACGAATGACCGCGCAGAAATGGCTTGTAAGATGTTGTATGAAACAGGGAATGAAAAAATACCTGTTGCAATGGGCAGGAATACTTCAAACACCGACGAGCGCGCTAATTGGTATGCCGAGCAGTTTTATTGGTCAAAAGGGTTTAATAAAATAAAACCTATTGCGCAGCCTGCTGCCGACTTTATCATCGAACAATTGTACAAATATCCCAACGAAATCATCCTGTTTTCCGTTGGTCCTGTTACAAATATGAGCGATATTGTGAAAAAAGATGCGAAAGCCTTGAGTTTGGCAAAACGCATAGTGGCGATGTACGGTTCATTTTATATCGGCTACAATGGTGCACCCACGATTGATCCCGAGTGGAACGTCAAAGCGGATATTGAAGCGAGTAAACGGTTTGTGAGATGTGAAGCCAATTGCACTTATGTTGGATTAGATGTAACGGCTTTCGTAAAATGGGATAAAAATCATCGCGAAATGATCCTCAACCGCCAATCGCCTTTGACTAATATATTGACGGGTTTGACCACGCTTTGGGGGTTTGAGCGCACACCGACGCTCTTTGACGCAGTGGCTATCGGTTTTGTTTTATATCCAGAGTTGTTTAAAACGGAAAAAGTATTCGTCTCCGTTGATGATAATGGTTTTACGCGAATAGATAGAACCCAAAAACCGAACGCAGAAATTGCGGTTGGGATTAAAACTGACGCGTTTTTGAAGCAACTTTTGAAGGTTTTGTTGCAGCAGAATATGGAGCGGAACTGAGGATTTTATCAATTTTTTCGCTTCTAAACTCTCTACCCCAAACTTTGTTGTAGTTTTGCGCCGCATTTTTTAAGAATGTGTTGCGCAATCTAATATTTACGCAATCACACAATTACATAATAGAATATGGCTTTGATAAATATAAACCTCAAATCGGGGACTTTAGATAAACAAAACGACATCATTGTTGGCATTGACTTAGGCACGACAAATTCGCTTGTGGCATATATAAAAGATGGGCAGCCTGTGTGCGTCGCTGACGAAACTGGTAAAAACACGCTTGTTCCTTCAGTTTTACACTTTAATACTGAGGGGGGCATTTTGGTTGGTGATTTGGCAAAAGACAAATTGATAACAGACCCTCAAAACACGATATATTCTGTTAAACGCTTGATGGGTAAGTCCTACAAAGACGTGTCGGGCTTTGAAAATTACTTTGGTTATAAAATTATTGATGCACCTGACGACGAAACTTTGGTCAAAATTCGGGTAGGTGATAAGTTTTATACGCCTGTTGAGTTGTCGAGTTTTATTTTAAAAGAACTCAAAACACGTATTGAAACGACTTTGGGTCAACCGATTGCAAAGGCGGTCATCACCGTTCCTGCGTATTTCAATGATTCTCAACGGCAAGCGACACGTGATGCAGGTAAATTGGCTGGCTTAGACGTGTTGCGTATTGTCAACGAACCGACGGCAGCAGCTTTGGCTTATGGCTTGAACAAGGAGGGCAGCGAAACGGTAGCCGTTTTTGACCTCGGTGGCGGCACTTTTGATATTTCAATCCTTCAAATTCAAGACGGTATTTTTGAAGTTCTGTCAACACATGGCGATACGTTTTTGGGTGGTGACGATTTTGATCGCGTATTGATTGACTTTTGGTTGAAGCAAAATAATATTCCTAATGACTTGATTTTCAATGATAAAGAGTTTGGTCAAGCCATTCGTTTAGCGGCTGAGCAAGCAAAAAAGGCACTTTCTACTGAGGGGGTGTTTGAAGTGAAAATTAGGAATTATGAATTGAAAATCACACGGATAGAGTTTGAAGTTTTGATAACTTTATTGGTTGAACGTACTATTGAGTCATGTAAAAAGGCTTTGGCTGACGCCAAACTACAAACGTCTGATATTCAAGCTGTTGTGATGGTAGGCGGCTCGACACGTGTACCGCTTGTGAAGGAACGTGTGGCAGCGTTTTTTGGCAAACCTGTTTATAACAATATCAATCCTGATGAAGTAGTCGCTTTGGGTGCAGCCATTCAAGCCGATGTTTTGGCGGGTAATCAACGAGATGTTTTGTTGATTGACATCACGCCTTTGTCGTTGGGTATTGAAACCGTTGGCGGTTTGATGGATGTGATTATTGCTCGAAATTCTAAAATTCCAACAAAATCAGCACGTCAATATACAACGAGTGTGGATGGTCAAAAAAACTTGAAAGTCGCTGTTTATCAAGGCGAACGTGATTTGGTGCAGCACAACCGCAAATTAGGTGAGTTTGTACTGAGGGGTATCCCACCGATGCCTGCGGGTTTGCCAAAAATAGATATTGCCTTTTATCTCGATGCGGACGGTATTTTGAGGGTAAAAGCAAAGGAATTGCGTTCCAATGTCGAGCAAGAAGTCACTATGAAGTCGAGTTATGGTTTGTCGGAAGAAGAAATGGCTTTGATGTTGATTGATTCTATCCAAAATGCTGAATCGGATATGAAAGCACGTTCGTTGTTGGAAGCCCGAAATGAAGCCAATAATGTTGTTTTGTCGGCTGAAAAATTCATCATTCAAAACGCTTCTATTTTGTCTGATGAAGAAATTGAAGAAACAAAATCATTGACGGAACAACTGCGTTTGACTGTTGCTGGCGACGACAAAGACGTTATCAATGCAGCGATGGCAGACTTGAATGTTTATACTGAACCGTTGGCACATCGGGCTTTGGATGCGAATATTATGACGGCGATGCAGGGGAAGCAGATTGTTTAGTGGAACACAGATTTTTCTGATTTGCTTGATTTTCGCTGATTTTTTGCGTTTTGACACGAATTTCACTCATTACACGAATTATTTTTTCTGTTTTTTCTTAAAAAAATGTAAATAATTCGTGTAATTAGTGAAATTCGTGTCAAAATGAATCGCTTATGAAAAACCTTACTTTACCGCTTCTTTTAACTGTCCTTTCTGTTTGCTTTTAGCTACCCAATCTTTTCACAATCTTCAAAAAAAGTCAATTGGAAAAAACTACACGTATTAGTGTATTCCAAAAACGGCAAAGGTTATGTCCATGACAACATACCTTCGGCGGTGGCGTGTATCCAAAATCTGGGTTCTTTTGCCGATTATTATCCTGCCGCTTGGCACAATTTTTTGACGGTGGTTTGGCATGGATAACGACATTGGGGCATGATAAAAATGATTACAGCGAGCCTATATATATGCGTCATATCTTGCAAGGCATTGAGTTTGTGGCATCACATTGCCCTAAGAAAAAAGATTATTCAAAGGCTTACGCCAAACATCGAGATGATGAAGTGAAATAATTTCATTGTGCGTTTACAAGAAGCTGTCTCAAAAGGTATTTCAAGTTTTTTACCCCGAATATTATTCTTTTTGAAGGCGTTTATGTTCGGCGAACTTTTGAAGTTCTCCGAACATAGTGTCAGATAAAACCAAATAAAACAAAACAACCTCATCTAAAACTACCTTTTCTTAGAGAATTTAGGCATCAAAAAGCTCAAAGTTTAAAAAAAATCAATATTGGCAGTGTTTTTGTCTTTCATATATAAAATATCCCCCTTTAAATATCTATTCATAGATTGTTCAACTTTTACTTTTTGCGATATTGAATTTAACAAAACGATATATTAGATTTTGCCCTCATTGTATAACAAGGTTTAGGAAAACAGAAACGACTGTTAATCATTGAGTTATATCGTATTTTTGAAACCGATTTTTTTTGAGCAACATCACTTTTTTCGCTATGAGAAAAACCTCTACCGCTCTTCGGATGCTACTTTTGGTAGCGAGCATTGGATTCGTGGGCTTATGCAGCGCAACGGCATTCACTTTTATTCGCTCACTGGTTACAAGTTCCGTCAATGGAACGGCTTACTTGGATTGCAACCGCGATGGCATCAAAGACAATTCTGAAATTGGTTTTGCCAATATGACCGTCACACTCGCAGGTCGTACAGGTGTCGGTGATACGGTCACGCTGACAACCACGACGGATGCTTCTGGGCTTTACCAGTTCGTGGGTTTGGTTGCTGGGACATATACCGTTCAGTTTGGCTTCCCGATTGGCACCTCTGCACTCAGTTATTCACCTCCAAATACGGGCAGTCAAGTGAATACTTCGGGACGAACAGCCCCCCTCAGTATCAATGGCACTGTCGACATAAATGGGGTTAATGCAGGTGTTGTTGACCAAACTGCCCCACAAATTCGGTTTACAAATCCGCTTATTGCCGCTTATTCGAGTGGTGATACCGTTATCGCCGAGTGCGATAATTTGCCGATCATGGATGCTTCGTGGGTGACTGTGACTGACAATTCTGGGCGGTTTTTTGCTGCTACGTTTGCTGATTTGGATTCGATAACAGGTGTTTGTAGCCGTGATGGTTATCTCAAAATATTGCGCTGTGTTTGGTCTGCCAGTGATGTTTGCGGCAATAGCCGTAATGTTGAGTTGTATGTTAAAATAATAGACAACAAAGCACCAACACTTGCCAATGTGCCGGTAGATATTACAGTAAAAACGGCATCGGGCGAAGTTATTCCGACCCCACCAACAGTAACAGCTACAGATAATTGTATAAATTCAAGCTTGACGGTAACATTTAACGAAACAGAAACCAACAATGCTTGTGGTAAAATTATAAACCGCACATGGGCATCAGCCGATGATTGCGGCAACCGTGTTTCTGGTGTTCAAAAGATTACGGTCATTTCAGTTCCAGCATGTTTGAATGGTGGCAACCCGCCGTCGGATACCTTCTATATTGGTTTGCCTGGAGGCAGTAGCCTTCAAACTTGCCTTGATTTGGGCGGTACTGGTCGTACAATTTCGAATGTTCAACATTGTGGTACTGGGGCGCAGCTTTTGTCTGTTTCACCTGTCAACGGAACGTGTATAGACGTGACGGTTACGACACCTTTATCGCAAGTGTCAACCGATACATTTTGCGCTTTAAATTGCTCAACAACAGGTGAATGTCGCAATATGCTATTGATTTTCAATAGTGTTGCCCGTTTCCCGCCATGTAATGTTATCAGTTCGAGGGATTTAGCGACGATTAATACAGCAAATTGTGGTGATTTGGGTTGTTTTTGCTTGGCAGATAGTGTGGATATCAATACGTTGAGAAATGATTATACGATAACAGATAACAACGTCGCTTATTCAGGCGGTTATAGAGGGTGTAATTTTGATACGATTTATTCTTATACCTATTTTACTGTGCCTGATATGGGTACACGCGGCCCATATCGCCTTGATTATTGGCAGATAAACGGTACGAACCGTTCGATTACATCATTCAATACGATGCAGCAACTTGTTGATTCTATGAATGTTTGGGATCCTATTGGTCATTGGCGCATTGACCCTGTTGTGTTTGCGATTTCAGGTGGTTCGACGCGCAATACGTATGGTCAAATGAAAATTACACGACTGTCGAATCGCGCCTATGGGTTTTTGGAACTCAATTTGGGTATCATTTCCAATGGTATCCAAATGTGTGTGACGAGTGGTTTTCATAGCATCATGTTTAGAAACAATAATTCTGGCTGTTCAGATACTATTACAGTTCGAGTGGCTTGCCCCGATTCAACATCAGGTTTTAAACCTCATGCGGTTGATGATTTAGCAACGACGTCTAAAAATACACCCATTACAATCAATGTTTTGGCGAATGATACCTGGTTTGGAAGTCTGTCGAGACCCCTCAGTATAATTGGTGTTCCGAGACATGGAACGGCTTCTGTGTCAAGTAATCAAGTCGTTTATACGCCTGCCTTAGATTTTTGTGGTGGAAAAGACACATTGCGCTATGAGATTTGCAATGCCAATGGCTGCGATACGGCGGATATTTTCATAACCGTTAATTGTACTACAACAGGCGGTACACGCCTTGTTGCCGTTGATGATAGAATTACAACCGCTAAAAATACAACGATTCGTTTCAGACCTCTTAATAATGATACGATTGTTGGCGGTTTATTGGCTTTGGGTGTAGTGACTGCACCACGACATGGCAGTATCGGGTTTAGTGGCACGGATTCTTTGATTTATTCACCCAATATCGGTTATTGTGGTTTGGATACGATGGAATATCGTATTTGCAACAATTCATTTGTCTGTGATACTGCGACGATTTTTATTACCGTTTCGTGCGATACAACAGGTGGCAGCCTTAAACCGATTGCTGTTGATGATGTTGTGACGACTCAAAAAAACACGACGATTACAGTCAATGTCATGGCAAATGACCAGCCAAATGGTGCATTAACACGTCCTTTACTTGTTATTGGCTTCCCAACGCATGGTTCTACGATTTCTCAAAATAATCAAGTTGTTTATACACCCGATCCTAATTATTGCGGCAGCGATTTCTTTGATTATGAAATTTGTAATGCCTTTGGATGTGATACAGCAAGGGTGAATGTAACGGTCATCTGCACAACAACAGGTGGTACACGTCTTGTAGCAATAGATGACCGCATTTCAACGCCTAAAAATACGAACTTTGCTTTCAAACCAACCCGTAACGATACCATCGTCGGTACTTTAACGGAGTTGAGTTTGATGAGCAACCCAAAGCATGGCGGCATCACTTTCATTAGTTTAGATTCTGTGTTGTATAAACCCTATTTCAACTATTGCGGCAACGATACTTTTGATTATCGCATTTGCAATAATTTAGGTGCTTGCGATACAGGTAGGGTTTTTATAACGGTTACATGTGGCAGCGATACCATCACAACGGCGCTTCCAAATGCTGTAGATGATTTTGCACATGTGAAAAAAGGTCAAATGGTTACGGTTAATGTCATGGGCAACGATATTTTGAATGGTGCTTTGACCCGTATTGCGATTGTTCGAACCCCTCGAAATGGGCAGGGGCAACTGATTAATAACCAAATTAAATATACACCAAATTCTGATTTCTGCGGCAGTAACGACACTTTGAGTTATGTAATTTGTAATTCTTTGGGTTGCGATACGGCTCTTGTGGTCTATGAGGTGAGTTGTGATACCACTACGGCTTTGAAACCCGATGCGATTAACGATGCCACAACTACTAAGAAAAATCAATCTGTCACTATCAGTGTATTAAACAATGATGTTTTGAACGGTACTTTGACGGGACCTGTTCGGATTATCAGTACACCAAAACATGGCAGCGCAACGGTAACGAATAACCAAATTAATTACACACCACAACTGAATTTCTGCGGCAGTAACGATACATTGAGCTATGAAATTTGCAATTTTACGGGCTGCGACACGGCACAAGTCATTGTCGCAATCACGTGCGATACAGTTTCTCCTTTGCGTCTTGTTGCGGTAGATGACTACATTACAACCCCGAAAAATACAATAATTCGATTTAGACCAATCAACAATGACACCCTAATTGGAACTCTTCTAGCACTTGGCGTGGTGAAATCACCACGTCATGGTGTCGTAGGGTTTTCGGGTACAGACTCCTTGATTTACGCCCCAAATGCTAACTATTGTGGCTTGGACACCATGGAATATCGTATTTGTAATACAGATTTCATTTGTGATACTGCAACGATATTTATTACAGTTACTTGTGATGCGATACCGACTTTAAAACCTGATGCGATTGACGATGTGGCAACAACAAAGAAAAATCAAGCAGTTACAATCAGTGTTTTGACCAACGATATTTTGAATGGTACTTTAACGGGACCCGTACGGATTATCGGCACGCCAAAACGTGGCAGGGCAACAGTAACAAACAATCAAATTGTTTACACCCCGAACCTCAATGCTTGTGGTGTAAAAGACACATTGAGTTATGAAATTTGTAATATTTTAGGTTGTGATACAGCAAAAGTCGTTGTGACGATAAACTGCGACAACCTTCCTGACCTCCGCCCCATAGTTGCAGTGAACGACAATATTACGTTGGTAAGAAACACATCGCTTACTTTCCGCCCAACAATAAATGATACGATTCGGACACGGCTTATGGCACTTTCCATTGTAGCGTTGCCACGACATGGTACCATCAGTTTCAATGGTTTGGATACATTAGTTTACAAACCGAATCTGGATTATTGTGGCAAAGACACTTTTGAGTATCGCATTTGTGATACGTCATTTATATGTGACAACGCCTTCGTTTTCATCAATGTGTCTTGTGATAGTATGCCGAGATTATTGCCTATTGCGGTCAATGATTTAGATTCAACGTCGGTCAATAAAACCAAAATCATCAATGTTTTGGCAAATGACATTTTGAACGGCACTTTAATAGGACCCCTCAGTATAATCAGACAACCGACCTTCGGAACAGTGACTGTCAATGGCGATGGCACTGTTTCCTACAAACCTTTTGCAGGCTATTGTGGCGGCAATAATGTGTTCACATATCGAATTTGTAACGCCACAGGCTGCGATACAGCAAGCGTTACGGTAAAAGTGATTTGTGATTCTACGGTTCTCAATAAGCCGCCAGTTGCAGTGCCCGACGTGGTGATGACGGGCAAAAACACACCTATTCGCATCATTATCTTAGCAAATGACTCTATTAATGGGCGATTGGACAGCATTAAAATTATCCGTTCGCCATTATTAGGAACGGCTATCTTGGGCAGCGATAATGTCATTACTTATACACCCGATTCATGTGGATTTACGGATTTTTTAATTTACAGAATTTGTAACCAAACAGGCTGCGATACGGCATTAGTGACCATAAAAGTGGATTGTGGCCCTGTTTTGCGCAAGCCAATTGCCAGAGACGATGCAGCACAGACGTATAAAAATACTTCGGTTTTGATAAATGTACTTGGCAATGACTCGCTTTTCTCCGTAAGTTTGGATACGATTTATATTTTCAAAAAGCCTACACGTGGTACGGCTTCCATTGAAGGGACTCAAATCCGTTACTTACCACAAGCCGATTCATGTGCTTATCGGGATACATTTTCATACATTATTTGCACAAGGGAGGGTTGCGATACAGCAGATGTCATTGTCAATGTCGCTTGCAGTATTGACAGTATTCTGAAACCTGTTGCTGTTTTTGATACGGCTCGAACTAAAACAGGGCAACCTATTACAATAAATGTTACACGAAATGATACTTTACGTGGTGCAGATACTTTCCGCATCACGCGTATTCCTCAAAATGGCATAGCCGTGTTCGATTCTTTGAAAAGGATAATTTATACACCGAGTAGGTCTTATTGTGGAAATGATACGCTGATTTACGAAATTTGTAACCGCAATGGCTGCGACACAGCAATCGTAACCATTAAAGTGGATTGTTTACCGCCCGTTGCGCTCGACGATTCAGCGAAAACACGTTACAATCAGAATGTGACCATACCAATTGTCTTGAATGATACCTTGAACGCTGCAGATTCTATCACCATTATAAGGCAACCTACAAAAGGTTTGGTGACCATTTTGATAGATAAAACAGCAACTTATACGCCCGATCTTAATTTCTGTGGTAAGGATTCATTCCAATACGTATTGTGCAATCGTGTCGGTTGTGACTCGGCTTGGGTACGTATTGATGTCAGTTGTGGCGATTCATTGGTAATTTTTAATGCCATTTCGCCTAATCAAGACGGTAAAAACGATGGTTTTTACCTACGCGGCATCGAAAATTTCCCTGACAATGAAGTCGTTGTTTTCAACCGTTGGGGCAATGAAGTTTATCGCAAAAAAGGTTATCGCAACGATGAAGCTTGGCAAGGTACTTGGAATGGTAAGACGTTGCCTGATGGAACGTACTTCTATTGCATCTATCTCAACGACCCGAATGGGAAGAAATATACAGGCTATCTTCAGATTATGAAATAACGACGAACGAATTTTACAAACTTTACAATTCTTACAATCCTTACGAGCGCAGTAGTGAAAACTACTGCGCTTTTTTTATCATAAAAGATTCATTTTCAAACACTTCTAATAGACCCCAAACCCCCATGAATGACATCAGGCAATGACGCAAAACTTTGAAAATCATTACTTTGTGCATCGAACAATAGGTGAGATACTGAGGGGGTGTCGCCGCTATGCCGAGAAGCCGTATAGACGTTTGCACCTTGAGCGACCAATTTTCCCGCTAAACTTTTGCCAACACCTGAGCTGGCTCCCACAATCAGATAATTTTTGTTTGTCATAAAAAATCGTTTTTTTGCATCTAACAAAAAAACGACTGTCTGGTTGTGGCATTTTTAGATTTATAGAACCTTCTTCATTTTGAAATGCGGGATAGAAACCTCCTCAAACATATCACCCACGGTTTCATAATTCAGTTTTTTATAGAAAGGCACAGCCACATCACGTGCATTCAACTCCATAACCTCATAGCCTTTTGACCGAGCCAACTGTTCGCTCTTTTCCACCAATGCCCGACCAACGCCTTTGTTTTGCACATCAGAATCAACAGCGACTTGCCGCATTTTCATCACCTTTTTTGACTTCGGTGTCAGCACCAAGCACCCCCTCAGTATCCAAGCCTCATCATAAGCTGCCAGATGAATATCCGTGTATTCCTTTGCTAAATCCTCTACCGAAAATTCTAAATTCAAAGGCAAACGCAATATTTTGTAGCGTAAAGCCACTGTTTCGTCGTATTCTGGTGTGGCAAATTCGATTTCTAAAATGTTCATAAAGTATTGATTTTTAAATTTTTAAATTATAAAATAAAATCTTCTGAATGACAAAAGCGGCATGCTATTTCTGCAAAACAACCTTACGCACCACAAACCCATTTTCCATTTTCAAACCAATAAAATAAATCCCAGAAGGCAAATTATCCGCTTGAAAACCAACCGTATAACTGCCAACCGATTGTGTTTGTGTCACCAATTGTTTAATATTTCGACCATACAAGTCATTGATAGTCAACTGAATAAAGCTATTTTTCGTCAATTCATAATGTACCTGAACCGACTCACTAAACGGATTAGGTGACACGTCTAATGTTAAACCTTCAGAAGCAAAATCCTTCGTTGTTGTCCCAATGATAACCGCCGAATTGGAAGCCACACTTTCATTTTGAAAGCGATCAAGAGACGTTACGATATACGTGTAACGCCGCCCCGTTTGTACATTATCATCTGTAAAAGCCGTCGTATCCGTAGGCGTAATAAACCGAATGGCGCGCACATCTGCCAAATTCACAGGCGAATAATCGTCAAAACGATAGACGACAAATTGGCGCACCTTATCCAACTCCGGTGTCGGTACTGGAGGCTTTGTCCAAGTCAATTTCACGTTTGTCGAGTTGCGAGTTGCCATCAAACCCGTTGGTACTGAGGGGGGCAAACTGTCACGCCATTTCATCGTCGGTAACAGGGCAGGGTATTGGTACAGATTCGTCCGCAACGAATCCGTAAAGCCGAGCAAATTGTTTTTCAAAGCCGTTGTATTGTAGTAAATACTGCCAAAAACATTCGGATATTGCCGATTCAGCCGTAATTGCGTCGGCATTTGAGCCGCATTCCAATTCGCATCAGCATTGATTCTGTAAGCACCTTGACCGATATATATGTGTTTGCCAAAAGCAATATCATTCCACCAAGGCAACAAAACACTGTAATTGGCGACCGACAAACCAATATACCAATACAATTGCGGCGCAGCATAATCAAGCCACCCTTGTTGCATCCATTTGCGGGTATCGCCATACAAACTGTTATAGCTTTCCAAACCACCGGTTGCTGAACCAAGCGGTTGTGCCGTGCTTTTATTTTGCCAAATGCCGAAAGGCGAAATGCCAAATTTCACCCACGGCTTAACAGCTTTTATCGTATCTGAAATCATTTTGACAAATAAATCCACATTGTCACGCCGCCAAAAGCCACGATCAACAAAGCCTCGATTGTAGCGGATATATGTCGAATCATCGTTCAAAACCAAGCCCGTTTGAGGATAAGGATAAAAATAATCGTCAAAATGCACCCCATCAATATCGTAGCGTTTCACCACATCCAAGACGACAGATGCCACATAATTGCGCACTTCAGGTATGGCAGGGTCTAAAATCCGCAAATTGCCATAAGGCAAAAGCCATTCAGGATGCTTGCGTGCCACATGGTTTGAGTCCAAAACAGCCGTATTGATATTCGCCACAGCGCGATATGGATTGAACCACGCATGAAATTCCATACCTCGTTTTCGACATTCCGAAATCATAAAATCTAAGGGATCATACTGAGGGGTGCGTCCTTGAACACCTGTCAATACATCAGACCAAGGTTCAAAAAAACTCGGATATAAAGCATCGCAATAACCCCGAATTTGTACAAAAACGGCATTTAAACCTACCTGTTTTTGCAGGTCAAGTAGCGTTATAAACTCCTGTTTTTGCGCTGTGATTGATAATGACCGACTGGATGGCCAGTCAATATTCGATACCGTAGCGACCCAAGCAGCGCGAAATTCTCGTTTCGGCGGTATTTGACACCAAAGGAGTTTTACAAAGCATATAAAAAAGAATAGAGTAATGGTTTTTTTCATACGTATCGGATTTTTGATGCTTCTACTATTTCGTCATTGCGAGGGACGAAGCAATCTTTTCAATGGAAGCAGAATCTTTTTAATACGCTGCTAGAAACTAACAGATTGCTTCGTGCCTCGCAATGACGAATGTTCTTAAATGGGAGCCAGAACTCACGACGAATGATCCGCAATAATGACCCATTTTCCTTTGATTTTTTGAAAAACAAGAGAAAAATGACCGCCCACATCGCCTTTTTCAGGACGTGTCAAATGCCATTTTCCGACGACAAAACAGTGCTTTTTGCCCAACGGTTTGATTTTCAAAATATCAAATTTGAGCGTACCCATTGCCGCACGGTCGGGGTAGCCTTTTTTGTAATTGTCCAAAGTCGTTTGATAACCTTGGTTCATGCCCGATTTGCCGATAAACATCAAGGAGTCAGATTGCCAATAACCGACCATAAATTGGTCAATATTGCCTTGATTCCAAGCAGAAGTTTGGGTATTTAGAACGTGCATAATGGCATCGCCGTCTTTGTTTGACTGGGCTTTTGAAATTGTTAAAACAAGAAAAGTGCAAAGCAGAATTGTTAACTTTTTCATAATGTGTATTTTTCTGCGAAAGTTAGGATTGTTTTGGTTAATTAACTCATGTTACGCATTGTTTTATTTTAAGCCCGTTAGGGCTGACACCGTTTATAGAAAAGTAAATCAAGCCATTTTTCTAAGGTGCGTAGCGCCG